>JAVVZC010000052.1:0-7762 GCA_036650755.1 Oscillospiraceae bacterium | reverse complement strand
GTTGAGCCGCTTTCGCCGCAATTTATCAGGGCTTTGGGGGGAATTTTGTCAATTGGCGTGAGCAGAATTCCGCCATCCGTTTCCTCGAAGCCCCCGCCCATTGCGGAAAGCGCGGCGGCTGTTGCAAAAACATCCTCGCAAACCGAGGACAAAAGGATTTTTGTGGGTTTTTCCGCAAGAGCCGCGCATATCAGTGCCCGATGGGCATAGGATTTTGAGGGCGGCGCCGTGATTTTTCCCGCCAGAGGCGTGTTTTTAATGAGTGCTTTCACTTCATTCACCTCTGCCAAGGTCGATAATGGCTTCAATTTCGCTCACAGCCACGCTTTTGCAGAAGCAGTTTCCCACTTGTTTTGGAAAAACAAAGTCGATGCTGTCCCCACTGCGTTTTTTGTCCGAAAGGACAAATTGCGCCAGCTCCTTGCTGTCGTAAGAGGTGGAAGTCGGAAGATTGAACATGTTTAAGACGTGTTTTAAACGACTTGCGGTGCCTATCTCGCAGTGCCCTATTTTTTCTGCCGCTTTGCAAATCATGTACATGCCGATTGCAACCGCCTCGCCGTGGTTTAGGCTGTAGCTACTGCGGATTTCGATGGCGTGACCGATGGTGTGACCAAGGTTCAGCTTGTGCCGCGCGCCCAAATCCAGCTCGTCCTCCGCCACGATTTCACCTTTGATTTCGATACAGCGGCTGATGATTTTTTCAAGGGCGTTTTGGGAAAGTCCTTGGCGTCCGCCGCTTTTTTCAAGGGCTTCAAAGAGCTTTTTGTCAGCCATCAGGGCGTATTTTATGACCTCCGCCATGCCCGCCGAAAACTCATTGTCGGGCAGGGTTTCCAAAAGCTTCGGGTCGCAAATTACGGCGCGGGGCTGCTTGAAGGCACCCATAAGGTTTTTGCCTTGGGGCAAATCCACGGCGGTTTTCCCGCCCACGGAGGCGTCCACCATTGCAAGTAGCGAAGTGGGAAGTTGCACAAGCTCCATGCCACGCAGGTAGCAGGCGGCGGCAAAGCCCGCTAAATCTCCGCTAACGCCGCCGCCCAAGGCGATGGCGGGTTCACTGCGGGAAAATTGGTTTTCCGCAAGAAAATTTATGATTTTTAGCAGTGTTTCCGGGGTTTTTGAGCCTTCCCCCGGGGGAAATGTAAAGCTGTAAACCCGAAAACCCGAAGCCTCCAGCGAAGCCTTGACGGCTTTTCCATAGAGGGCAAAAACCTGCTCGTCGGCAATGAGGGCTGCCCTGCCGGGCTTTATTTCCTTGGAAATAATTTCACCGCAGTGCTTTATCGCTCCCGCCCCAATAAAAACAGGGTAGGGCTGTTTGGTTTTTATTGTGAGGCTGCTGTACATGGCGGCTCCTTATCTGATTGCGTTTTTGATTTGCGAAAGCTTTTTCATAAGCGCTGAAAATTCCTCGGGTTTGAGGGCTTGGGGTCCATCGCAAAGCGCCTCATCGGGCTTGTCGTGAACCTCAATCATCAGCCCATCGGCTCCCGCCGCAACCGCCGCCCCGCACATTGAGGGAACAAGGCTTGCGCGTCCCAAGGCGTGGCTGGGGTCAACGATTATGGGCAGGTGGCTAAGCTCCCGAAGGGCGGGAATTGCGCCAAGATCCAAGATGTTTCGGGTGTAGTTTTCAAAGCTTCGGACGCCCCGCTCGCAGAGGATTACTTGGGAGTTTCCGCCCGCCATGATGTATTCGGCGCTCATTAAAAGCTCCTCATAGGTGGCTGAAAGCCCCCGCTTTAATAGAATTGGCTTTTGGGTTTTTCCCAGTTCTTTTAATAGCTCGTAGTTCTGCATATTTCGGGCGCCCACTTGGATTATGTCAACCATTTCAAAGAGCGGAAGCTGGGAGATTGCCGTAATTTCGCTGACCACGGGCAAGCCGCTCACTCGGCGGGCTTCAAGCAAAAGCGCTATGCCCTCCGCCTCCAAGCCCTGAAAGCTATAGGGAGACATCCGCGGCTTGAAGGCTCCGCCCCGCAAAAAGCTTGCCCCCGCCGCCTTTACGGCAAGGGCTATGGAGCAGATTTGCTCCCTTGTTTCGATGGCGCAGGGCCCCGCGATAACGCAAAGCTCAGCTCCGCCGATTTTTTTGCCGCCTACATTTATAATTGTGTCCTCGGGGTGAAGCCTTCGACCGGTGAGCTCCATGTTCCCGTTTTCGCAAAATTGTGCGCTGTTTATTTGAGTTTCCGACATAGTTTTTTTAATTCCTTTCAACAGCGGCAGTGCCGCTCAACAAAAAAGCCCCGCAGCGAGTTTGCTGCAGGGCTTGAAAAATCTACTTTGTGATACACAAAATATTTCACCCGTTATCAGACAAACTCAAAAATGCCTTACCGAAAAAAGCGGTAAAGCAGAAGCTAAAGGAGAAATTGTTTTGAGCTTTTGAAGTGGAGGTGTTCATTGTTTTGTGCTCCGGTTTCGGATTGATGACCCATTTTAACACAAGCTTCAAAAAAATGTAAGTGGCAGTTTGCACAATTTATAAGACGCTCAAACACAATTTCCTTGCTTTGTCGCTGCGACAAGGACATTATAGTCAGTTTTGCGATTTAAAGCAATTGTTTCATACGAATTAACTAAAATGTATTGAAGTTTTCGCCTTTAATTAAGGATACATAACCTATTGACTTTATCATGATAAAGATTTAAAATATTTGCAAGTATATTTTTTTCGGATTTCATATATTATAATGTATTTTTTTCTGAACTCAAGATGACTTCTCTCTCTTGCGAAGTCGTTTTTTGTATAATCTGCAAACAATATTTATAGGAGGAAAGAAAATGAAAAAAGTATTAAGTCTCACACTTGCACTTGTTCTTGTGCTTGGTTGCTTCGCCGCTTGCGGCGCTCCCGCAACAAAGCCCGAAGCAAGCCCCTCACAAAGCGAAACCCCTAAGGGTGACGCTAAAGGCGACACCATCAAGCTTGGAATGATCGGCTGCTACACCGGCGACAATGCCCAATATGGTATTGGCGTCAAAAACGGTGCAACTCTTTACATTGACGAAATCAATGCAAACGGCGGCATCAACGGCAAGCAAATCGAAATCATCGCATACGACAACAAGGGCGATGACCAAGAAGCCATCAACGCCTTCAACCGCGAGGTTGACGAAGGCATCACAGCCCTTATCGGCGACGTTCTCACCAGCAACACCATCGCTGTTGTGGGAAAAGCCTTCCCTCTCAACATGCCCATGATCACCCCCAGCGCAACCGCTGCTGCCGTTACCTTTGACGCAGACACCAACACCGTTTACAAAAACGTGTTCCGTACCTGCTTCATTGACCCCTTCCAGGGCGAAAAAATGGCTCAGTACACCTCCGAGAAGCTTGGCGCAAAAACTGCCGCCATCCTCTATCAAACCGGCAACGACTACGCTGTTGGTCTGAAGGACGCTTTCATTGCAAAATGCAAAGAGCTTGGCGTTGAAGTCGTTTCCGAAGAAGGCTATGCAAAGGGCGACGTTGACTTTAAGAGCCAGCTCACCACCATCTCCTCCAAAAAACCCGACGTTGTTTTCTGCCCCAACTACTACGCTGACAACGGTCTTATCATCACCCAAGCCCGCGAAGTTGGCGTTAAAGCCACCTTCCTTGGCGGTGACGGCATGAACGGTGTTAAGGACTATGCCGCAGCCGATGCCCTTGAGGGCACCATCTACTGCTCCGGCTATGCTCCCGGAAGCACCGATGCCGTTAAGAGCTTTGAAGCTGCTTACGCCGAGAAATTCGGCAAAGACACCCTCAACATGTTCGCCGCAACCGCCTATGACGCAGCAATCGTTATGTGCAACGCTCTTTCCGTTGCCGAGGCCGCCGGTCTTAAGGCAGGCACCGACGAATACAAGCAGGCAGTCATTGACGCTATCCGCGACAAGAGCGCCGAGCTTGAGTGCATCACCAGCAAGGGCTACACCTTCGACAGCAACAACAACCCCGTCAAGGACGCAGTCATCATGATTTGCAAAGACGGCGCAGAGGTCTATTCCGAAACCTTCTAGGCTTTAGCAATTAGTTTTATCTTACAAATGCCTCTGCATGTGCGGGGAGATAATTTCTCCCCGCACAAAGGCATTTTTTTATTACCCCTTCCGCCCCGGACGTCCGATGGGTGACCCAAACAGCTTTTTCGTTTTAGTCAGCCATCGGCCGTTTGCGGCAAATTATGAAACAGAGAGGACGACAGGATATGTCCCTTGTTATAAGCCAACTAATAAACGGTCTGCAATCGGGTAGTATCTACGCACTGATAGCCTTAGGTTACAGCATGGTCTATGGCATCATAATGCTGCTTAACTTTGCCCATGGCGACGTTATCATGGTCGGCGCATATGTTGCATGGCTTGCCATGACCCGCTTTGCGCTTAGCCCCATTATCGCCATTATTCTCGCCATACTCGCCTGTACCCTTTTGGGCGTTATTATCGAAAAAGTCGCCTACACGCCCCTGCGTTCCTCCCCACGAATTTCTCTGCTCATCACCGCAATCGGAATTTCCTTCCTTTTGGAAAACCTTGCACAGAAGATTTTCGGTGCCGGCGCACAGCGTGTTCCCCCGCTGATCACAGGTCCTGCCCTCGAAATCGCGGGTCAGCATATCAGCTTTACCGCAATGGTCACAATTCTTGTCTCCATTGTCTCCATGATTTTACTCACCTTCCTTGTTCACAAAACAAAAATGGGCAAGGCAATGCGCGCCGTTTCCGAGGACATGGGCGCCGCCCAGCTTATGGGTATCAGCGTTAACCGCACAATCAGCTTCACCTTTGCAGTTGGCAGTGCACTTGCCGGCATCGGCTCCGTGCTCTATTGCTGCGCATATCCTCAGGCGGCGCCCATGATGGGCTCCATGCTTGGTCTTAAAGCGTTTGTCGCCGCCGTGCTGGGCGGAATAGGCTCACTCCCCGGCGCAATGATTGGCGGCTTCTGCATCGGCATTGCAGAGTCCGTTGTCTCCGCCGTCGGACTTTCCGTTTGGAAGGACGGCGTGGTTTTTGCCATCCTCATTATAGTTCTCATCTTTAAACCCACCGGAATTTTGGGCAAAAAGATGACGGAAAAGGTTTAGGGGGCGACAACATGAGAAAAACAACAACCATCCCCATGCCGCTACGCTACATCATTAACTTTGTTCTGTTCGCGCTTTTCCTTTTCAGCATGAACTCACTTATCACAGGCGGCACCATCTCAAACTACTATTCCGGCATTATCTCCCTAATCGGCATCAACATAATCCTCGCCGTTTCCCTAAACGTGGCAACCGGCTATTTGGGTCAACTGCCCTTGGGTCACGCGGGCTTTATGGCGGTGGGCGCCTACACCTCCGCAATCGTCATGAAAACCTTCGCGGCGTCCTCCTTTGTTGCCGCAAACCCCGGGTTGCTTAACGTGGTTTTCCCCATTGGACTTGTCGCCGGCGGACTTGTCGCCGCACTTTTCGGACTGCTTATCGGCATTCCCGCCCTCCGTCTCCGTGGCGACTACCTCGCCATCCTCACCTTGGGCTTTGGCGAAATTATCCGTGTTGTCCTGCTTAACATCGACAGCGTTTTGGGCTTTACCCTCACAAACGGCGCGGCAGGACTGCAAAAAATCCCCATGACCACAAACTTCCTTGTAACCTTTATTTTCGTGGGCTTCGCCTGCTTTGTCATTCACACAATGATGAAGTCCCGCCACGGCAGAGCAATCCTCTCCATCCGCGAAAACGAAATTGCCGCCGAAGCCTGCGGCATCAACACCACCTATTACAAAACCTTGGGCTTTGTTGTTTCCGCTTTCTTCGCGGGCATCGCCGGCGGACTTTTTGCCGGAAACGTGGGCATCCTAAACCCCAGCTCCTTCGGCTTCATGAAGTCCATCGAAATCCTCGTTATGGTCGTTCTCGGCGGCATGGGCAGTATGTTCGGCAGCATTTTGAGCGCGACTGTGCTAACAGCTCTCCCGGAAATGCTCCGCAGTATCGCCGATTGGCGCATGGTCGCCTATTCTCTGGTGCTTGTTGTCGTTATGATTTTCAAGCCCTCGGGACTTATGGGCACCTATGACTTCTCTCTCTCACGTTGGCTGGAGAAAATCATTTCTTTCTTCAGGGGCAAGGAAAAAGTCCCTGTAGCAGTGGAAAAGGAGGGCAAGTCAAATGAATAGAATTCCAAGAGAACCAGTTAAGCTTGTCCCCGTCCCCACAACAAACATCATCCCCGAGCGTGACGTGGACAAAGCCCCGATTTTGGAAGCCAGCCACTTGGGCATCGACTTTGGCGGTCTTACCGCTGTTGACGAGTTCAACATGGCAATCGGTCGCACCGAAATCGCAGGTCTAATCGGCCCCAACGGCGCGGGAAAAACCACAGTTTTCAACCTTTTAACAAAGGTTTATCACCCCACCCGTGGCACCATCATGCTGGACGGCATGGACACAGCCGGCATGAACACCATTCAGGTGAACAAGCTGGGCATCGCCCGAACCTTCCAAAACATCCGTCTTTTCAAGGATTTATCAGTGCTGGACAACGTCCTAATCGGTCTGCACAACGAAATGGACTACCATCTTTTCAGCTCTGTTGTCCGTTTTCTTCCCTCCTATTGGCGTGCCGAAAGAATTGCCAAGGAGCGTGCGCTGGAACTGCTTTCCATCTTTGACATGCAGGGCATGGCAGACTCAAAGGCGGGTTCCCTCCCCTATGGCGCCCAGCGCAAGCTGGAAATTGTCCGTGCCTTGGGCACAAACCCCTCACTGCTGCTTTTGGATGAGCCCGCAGCCGGCATGAACCCCTCCGAAACCGGTGAGCTGATGGACAACATCCAAAAAATCCGTGACACCTTCCAAATCGCCATCATGCTCATTGAGCACGATATGAGCCTTGTTATGGGCATCTGCGAGGGCATTTGCGTTTTGAACTACGGCAAAGTCATCGCAAAGGGTACTCCCGACCAAATTCAGGCGAACCCAAAGGTTATCGAAGCCTATCTGGGCAAGAAAAAGGAGGAGAACTAAGCTATGCTTAAGGTTGATGACATCAATGTGTATTATGGCAGCATCCACGCCATCAAAGGCGTCTCCTTTCAGGTCGAAAAGGGCGAAATAGTCACCCTAATCGGTGCCAACGGCGCGGGAAAGTCCACAATCCTCAACACGGTTTCCGGGCTTCTCACCAGCAAAACCGGCTCCATCTCCTTCCTCGACAAGTCCATCGGCGGCGTTGCTGCCCACAAAATCGTGGCGGCAGGGCTTGCTCAGGTTCCCGAGGGTCGCCGTGTTTTCCTCAACATGACCGTTCAGGAAAACCTTGAAATGGGTGCCTACACCGCCCCCTCCTCCGAAATTCCCGACTCCCTTGCAAATGTATTTGACCGCTTCCCCCGTTTGAAGGAACGCCGCAAGCAAGTTGCAGGCACCCTCTCCGGCGGCGAACAGCAAATGCTGGCAATGGGCAGAGCCCTAATGTCAAAGCCCGACCTCCTAATGCTGGACGAACCCTCCATGGGTCTCGCTCCCCTGCTGGTTGAGCAAATTTTTGACATCATCAAGGAACTGAACCAAGCCGGCACCACCATCCTTTTGGTGGAGCAAAACGCCCAAATGGCACTGTCCATCGCGGACAGAGGCTACGTTTTGGAAACCGGTCACATAGTAACCGCCGCAAATGCTTCCGAGCTTCTCAATAACGACGCAGTTAGAAAAGCATATCTCGGCGGCTAGCCCCAAAGCCCGCCGTGCCAAGGCACGGCGGGCTTTTGCTGTTC
>JAVVZC010000051.1:0-7932 GCA_036650755.1 Oscillospiraceae bacterium | reverse complement strand
TCGTTGATTTCCAAGGCTCTGCCAAGGGCGACAAATTCGTTTTTTGGGCTGGGGGCAGAGCATTCTGCCAAGCGGCTTTGGGAGGAGGCGATAATTTCGGGGGAGAGGGCGCCGTCGCTGAGCCAAGGGGCTTTTTCCACATCCATGGCAACAGGGCTACCGTCGCTTCGGACGATGCTGAGCCGTCCCTCGCCGGAGAGTATGGAAAGCTCCACCACCGTGTCAATGAGGGAATGGGGGAAAACCAGCAGGGAAACGCAGAGCTCATTCAGGCGGTTGTTGTAGCAAAAGGCGATGGCAAGGCGCTCCTCGCCATCGGGGCAAAGGATATAATCGGAGACGGAGCTGCCGTTTTTTATGAGGGCGTCCTTGGCGGTTTCGGAAAATACACCGCCCAAGTCCGGGTCGCCAAAGGTCTGCTCGCCGTGGGAATTAAAGACAAGCCCCGTTTCCGCCTCGGTTGTAAGGGCGTGAAAGGCGAAAGCCTTTTCGATTGAGGCGGCGTCGGTGTCGGTTTGGGAGAGGGTGAAGGCGGTGTTTTTGGCGTCGTCCAAAAGCCCCCCGATTTTGTCTTGAAGCTGGGTTTTGCAGGAGTTGACGGCATAGGAAAAATATTCAAAGGTTCGGGTTTTTTCGGCGGAAATGTAAAGACTGTAGATTTTGATTGACGCGAAAATAAGGACTGCAACCACGATTGTGGGGATGATAATTAAAAGAAATTTGCGAAGTTTTTTCTGTTTTTCCACAATTATCTCCTTTTTGATGCAATATGCCTTTGACTTTTTTCAGTATAGTGTATTGTCACACCTTTTTCAAGGCTGATATCGGTAATAATGTTGACATTTATGTACACTTTGGGACTAGGGCGGGAAAAATTGCTTTGCGGCGCCCGTTTTTGCTTGACGAAGCCCCTGCAAAGCTATATTATTTTAAAATGAAACTATATTTAATTAACAACGATTGCCGCTATGCGGCTGAACAAATGCTGGTTACGCTTTTTCCCACTGAGCGCCCGGAATTTCCACAGGGGCAGCTATCCGGGGAGGGGGCGGAGCTTTCAATTTTTGAGGGCGAAAAATATTTCACCGGGGTTTGTAAGCTTTGCCGAAATGGTGTAAACTATATCGGTCGGGCAAAAAGCGAAAAATCCACGGCGGTGGACGAATTGACAAGGTCACGTTGCCTGCAAAGGCTTGTGAAGCTTTCCTTTTACCGCGCCGCCTTGGCTTCCGGGGTGAAAAAGCCGGCTTGGGGCGCGCTCACCGGGGTTCGCCCGGGAAAACTGCTTTCAAATCTTTTGGAGGCGGGGCTGTCGGACAGGGCGGCGCTGACAAAATTTTGCCGTGACAACGACGTTTCGGGGGAGAGAGCACAGCTGGCTCTAAAAACCGCAAAGGCGGGCACAAGCTGCGCAAAAGCCTTGGAGCCCCGTGATATTTGCCTTTATGTGGGCATTCCCTTTTGCCCCACCCGTTGCAGCTATTGCAGCTTCGTTAGCCAATCCACGGAAAAAAGCATGGCGCTTATACCGCCCTTTTTATCGGCGCTTCATCAAGAAATTGAAGCCACCGCCGCCGTCTGCCAAGAGCTTTCGCTCCGCCCCGTTTCCCTCTATATGGGCGGCGGAACCCCAACAACTCTGTCTGCGACGGAGCTTAATTCACTCTGCGAAAAGCTGGAAACCGCCTTCGACCTTTCCAAGCTGCGGGAATTCACCGTGGAGGCGGGCAGACCCGACACCATCACGGCGGAAAAGCTTTCGGTGCTTCGTGCCCACGGGGTCACAAGGGTCAGCGTCAACCCCCAAACCATGGATGACAGGGTTTTGGAGGCAATCGGCCGCAAGCACACGGCGCGTGACGTGCTGGAGGCTTTGGACTTGGTTCGCGCCGCCGGGGGCTTTGAAATCAACATGGACCTTATCGCGGGGCTACCTCTGGACAGCGTTTTGGGCTTTTCAAAAACCCTTGAAACGCTTTTGGCTTTAAAGCCCGAAAACATCACAATCCACACCCTCTCGCTAAAAAAAGGCTCCCGCCTTTTGCGCTCCGAAACGCCATTGCCAAGCGGCGAAGCCGTTTCCGAAATGCTGGATTTTGCAAATTCCGCCCTGACAAAAAACGGTTTTGAACCCTATTACCTCTACCGCCAAAAATACATGTCCGGGGGCTTTGAAAATATTGGCTGGCAGCGGGGTCAAAGTGAAAATATTTACAACATATGTATTATGGAGGAGCTTTGCAGCATCATATCAATGGGCGGCGGCGCATCCACAAAGCTTTGCTCCGTCGGCGGAAGGCTTGAGCACCTCTACAACCCCAAATATCCTCACGAATACATTGCAGATATTGACAAAATCATCTCGGAAAAACAAAAAATAAAGGAGATTTTAAAGTGGCATACGATTTGAACGAAATTAACCGCAGAGCACGGGAAAATCCTGCCGATTTTATCCGCGAATGCGACGCCGACTATGATGCAAAAATTAGGCATGCGGCAGATATGATAATGGAAAACCGTGAGCAAAGCCCAATTGTGCTCATTTCCGGACCCTCGGGCAGCGGCAAAACCACCACCTCAAAAAAAATTGAGGAGGAGCTGCGCAATCGGGGGATTATGACCTATGCCCTCCCCATGGACAGCTATTTCCGCACGGTTGACGACTCCGCGCCCCTGACGGCGGAGGGAAAAATCGACTTGGAGTCCCCCCATTGCGTGGACATGGATTTGCTGAACGAGCACTTTAAGCTTTTGAACGAATGCAAGCCCATCGGCGTGCCGAAATATGTTTTTGCCCAGCAAAAACGGGCGGCGGAGCCTGCGGAAATCATCAACATCAAGCAGGGCGACGTGGTGGTGGTGGAGGGCATTCACGCCCTTAATGACGAGCTGACAAACGCCCATCCCGAGGCGTTGAAGCTCTATATCAGCGCCCGCTCAAATGTGGAGCTTAACGGCGAATTGTGCTTCAAGGGCACTTGGATGCGCCTTATGCGCCGTGTGGTTCGCGACAAGCTTTTTCGCGGCGCTTCCCCTGCCTATACCCTCAGCCTTTGGGCGAATGTCCGTCGGGGCGAAAAGGTGAACATCAGCCCCTTCAAGGACAAGGCGGCGTATAAGTTCGACTCCTCCTTCCCCTATGAGGTTTCGGTGATGAAAAAATTCGCCTTGGAGCTTTTCCGAGACGTGCCCGAGAGCGCGGCACGCCATGATGAACTAAAATCCATCGTCCCCGCCTTGGAGCTTTTTGAGGAAATCGACAACAAGCTGCTCCAGCCCAATTCCCTGATTTGCGAATTCGTGGGCGGCGGCAAATACAAATACTGATTGCGGAGGAAAAAATATGTCCACTAAGCTATCCTACTATTTTACAAAGCTTGATAAGTTTCCAATCCCCGACTTTTTTGAGGGCTTAACGGAAACCTATGAGATTTTGCAAAAGGCAAAAACCTTTTGCGCCGAGGAGCTAAAGGCGAAAAACGTCTGCGAAAATCACGGCGAAGTCCGAGGCACCGCGCCCAATCTTCACGGCAACTATTTCATCGGTGAGGGCACGGTCATCTACAACGACGTCACAATTATCGGCCCCGCCTACATCGGCAAAAATTGCGAAATTATGCCCGGTGCCATCATTCGCCCCAATTCAATCATCGGGGACAATTGCTGTATAGGTCACGGCAGTGAAATTAAGCGCAGCGTCATGTTTAACGGCTCCAAGGTCGCCTCTCTCGCCTTTGCGGGGGACTGCGTTTTGGGCGCCTCCGCCCGTATCGGCTCCGGTGTTATCACCGCAAACCGAAAGTTTGACCAGAGCAACGCCACCCTTAAAACAGAGGGTGTCAAAGTGGATTTGGGCGACAGCTTTTTTGGCTGTATTTTGGGCGACGCCGCCCGTTTGGGCGCAAATGCCGTTACCCAGCCGGGCACGCACATCGGACCCCACACATGGATTTTCCCCCTGACCAACGTCCGCGGCTTCATCCCCGCCGGCAAGCGGGTTTTTGAAAAGCGGGAATATGTGATGGAGGAAAATGAAATTGTGGAGCTAAAGCCGTGATTGATTTTATCCAAAATCTTGACGCCAACGCCCTGCTGTTCATTCAGGACAACCTGCGAACTCCCTTTTTTGACGGCTTTTTCGTTTTCATAACAAAGCTTGGGGATTTTGGACTGCTTTGGATTGCCTTGGGGCTGGCACTGCTCATTCCAAAAAAGACAAGGCGTGGGGCGCTCACCCTGCTTTTGGCGCTTTTACTCACCCTTATTGTGAACAATTACCTCATAAAACCCCTTGTTGCCCGACCAAGACCCTATTCTACCATAGAGAGCTTGTCGATTATTGTCGAACGCTTGGGCTCTTTTTCCTTCCCCTCGGGTCATGCCAGCTCCAGCTTTGCCGCCGCCACGATTTTTGCGCTGGTGTTCGGGACAAAAGGCGCTTGGGCGTTTTTGCCCGCGGTGCTGATTGCTTTCAGCCGCTGTTATGTGGGCGTTCATTACCCCAGCGACGTGCTGGTGGGCGCCCTTGTGGGCACGGCTGTCGCCCTGGGTGTCTATTTTCTCCCGCTGTGTCTCGGCAGGCAAAAATCAAACTGCTGAGGGCTTCCAAAGCAAAATAAAATAAGCCCCCCCAAAGGGGGCAAAAACAGAGCCTCTTGCAAGCTGCAAGAGGCTCTGTTACTTTGTTTTTTGGTTTTAGTCTACGGCTATGGTTGTTTTGGCGGATGCGGCTGCGGTTGCGGGGAGGGGGGCGTCGTTTTTGTCTAAGCCCAAAAGCTTGTCGGCTTCGCCCGAGGTTTTAAGGTTCAGACCCATGCCCTTGAGGAACTCCGCGGTGCGCTTGGCGTCCACGGTCACTTGGGAATTGAAGTCTTGGAACTTGTCGTTTTCGTCCTTAGTGCGCTCAACAAATTCGATGTACACCGTGCAGGAATAGACGGTTTCGTCGTAGTTGTTGTCGCCCAAGTTCAAAAGGTAAAGCCCAATTGTGCCCTCCTTCAAATCGGGAACTATGCAGCTGTTATAAAGCTCTGCCGCCTGAGCGGGGCTAAGCTCCAAATCCACGATTTTAAGGGTGTTTTCGTCGAAATAGCTGACATAGGCGTAGGAAATTGATTTTTCGCTTGTGTCAAGGGTGACGGTGTTCCGATTTTCCAGAGCTTCTCTGGTGTTAAGGATATCCACCAGGGTTTTAAGGTCGTCAACACCGGGGTAGTATATCACATAATTCCGCCGAAATGTGCTGTCGTCCTTCATGTGATAGGTGAACTCTGCATAGCTGCAGCTGTAAGTCTCGTTGGGTCTTGGGCTTTCGTGGAAGTTTTTGTTTTTGATGATGCTATCTTGAAGCTTGATAATGGCTTCAATATTTTCCGGCTGGGAAAATTGGGCGGAGTCGCCGTCGGAGCGAATTTGAACAGCTTCAACCATTGCGGGGTCGGGAAGCCGACGCTCAAAGCCGAAAACGTCAAACTCGCCGCAGAGAATAATTCCCACAATGAGGAGGGAGGTGATGCCAAGCCCAATCCAATGGCGACCGCCGAAAACTCGGAGGGTTTTTTGGAGCAGCATTTCCGCCGAGAAATAGCCCACAATTGCCCCAAGCAGCATAAATGCGATTAGGAAAAGCACCGGGGAAAGCTGGCTGTTCGGGTAGTTGAAGCTGTTAAAAATCATGACGTAGGCAAGATAGCCCACAACAAGCGCCACGCCAAGGGTGAAGCAATATTTGAAAATGGGCTTCAAGGGGCGAAGGGCAACAACGTCGGTGGCGCTCTCCATGCGGCGCAGCTTCACAAGAAGCATGGCGGTAAGGGCAAAAATAACGCCGATAAGGGCATAGATACCCAGCATTACCCAGCCGTCATAGCCCACAGCGTCCACAATCATGGTGCCGTCTTTCAAGGCACTTGTGTTTTGGTAGACGTCGCCGTTGCTTATCATTCCCACAATCGGGGAAAAATAAGTGCCCGAAAATTCACCTCTGCCGGTGAAGCCGTAGATAAAGGTGCTCATCAGTGACCGCAGGATGTTTTGAACCACAAAGGCGGTGAAGTTGAGCACAATGTATACAAGGGGCAGCACCAAAATGTGCCCCGTAAAGCTGGCGCAAAGGGCGGCAAAGCCCAAGAAAAACACGTTTGTGAGGCAAACAATCCCCAGCCACTGCAAAAGATGGGGGAGACTGACCATGCCAAAAATCGCTTCCACACCAAGGGTCGCCAAAAAGACGATAAGGTTGCAAACGAAAAGGCAGATTATTCCGGAGCTTAAAACAGAGGCGATAACCCCCTCGCGCCGAACGGGAAGGGCGCACATCATGGAAACACTGCGGGCGTTGTAAAGGTAGCTGAATGCCGCCATCGCGATGAAAAGCCCGAAGATTGAGGACATGACAATGCCGCCCGTTGCCCCAATTCGGATAACTGTGTAGGCGGTGTCAAGCACCTGATTGTCCATTCTGCCGGAAAGGTTTGTGGCAAGAGAAACAGGCAAAACCACAAGCCAAATGAGAAGATAGCCCGCAAAAATGGGCCAGAAGCGCTTTAAAAGACCAAAGGCAAGGGTGGAATTAAAGAATGATGTTTTTGACTTCATAGTGCTCACCTCCCAGCTCATAAATAAAGATTTCCTCAAGTGACAGAGGGATAACGTCCATAAACAGCGGCTCGCAGGTTGCAAGCTTGTTTGTGATTTCCTCCGCCTGACCTCTTGCGATAATGGTTTGGAGCCTGCCCGTGCTGCTGTGGTGAAGGATTTGCATGTCAGCGGGAAGCTCTCTGCCATCGGGCAGCGCCAGCTGAACCTTTGAGATGTTGTCTTGAAGCTCGGATAGGCTTCGCTCCAAAAGCAGCTTGCCGTGGTTCATGATGCCAACGTGGTCGCAAACGTCCTCCAGCTCCCGCAGGTTGTGGGAGGAGACTAAAACGGTGGTGCCGTTTTCCGCAACGTCGGACATGAGGATGCTCCAAACCTGACGGCGCATAACCGGGTCAAGCCCGTCAACAGGCTCATCCAGCACCAAAACCTTTGGGCACATGGAGGCTGCAAGCCAAAACGCCGCCTGCTTTTGCATGCCCTTTGAAAGACTGCGCATTTTTGCGTTTTCGTTAAGGTTAAAGGCGGGCTGGAGCTTTTTGTAGCGCTCCTCGGAGAAGCCGGGATACACGCCCCTGTAAAATTTCATCATGTCACGGATGGTGGCTTGGGTGAAATAATAGACGTCGTCGGGGATGTAGGCAAGGTCTTTTTTGATTGCCGGGTTTTCAAAAACAGGCTGACCGTCGATAAGCACTTCGCCGGAGTCCTGATGAAAAATGCCCGTGATGTGGCGGATTATTGTGGATTTTCCGGCGCCGTTTGGACCAACAAGCCCATAGATGGAGCCGGTGGGAACCGTGATGGAAAGCTCATCCAGCGCCTTGAAGCCATCGAAGGTCTTTGTAAGGTTTTTAACTTCAATCATACTGATTTTCCTCCCGAATTTTTTTCCCTGATGTGGGCGCAAATGTCCGTGGGCATACAGCCAAGATAGGAAAGCTCGTTAACAAGAACATCAAGCTGTTCCAAAAGCTCCTTTTGTCGGCTGTCCCGAACCTCGGCGTATTCGCCCACAAAGCTGCCCTTTCCGGGGACAGAGTAGATGTAGCCCTCGCTCTCCAGCTCCCTGTAGGCACGCTGAATGGTGTTTGGGTTGATGGCAAGCTGCCCCGCCAAGTCACGCACCGAAGGAATTTTTTCGTCCGTTGTCATGGCGCCCGCAACGATTGAACGACGCAGGTTTTCCTTGACCTGCTCGTAAATCGGACGCGAGTCACGATTGTTTATAGTGAACATTGAAGCACCCCCCGCATAAATGACTATGCTGTACTATTTGTATTGCTACAGTCAATGTACACCATATAGTTGGGAATGTCAACAGTTTTTGTTTTT
>JAVVZC010000050.1:0-7983 GCA_036650755.1 Oscillospiraceae bacterium | reverse complement strand
TGAAGTTTGATTATAATAATGTGTAAATCTAGTATTTTGGGGGCGCATGCCTGTGGGAACAAATCCAGTACTACTCAGCGCGCTGTCTTTGGACAGCGATATTCCTTTATATTCTCAGCTTGTGAGCATTGTCAAACGCAACGTCACGGCGGGAACGCTTGCTGCCGGCGACCTTTTGCCGTCGGAGGCGGAGCTTTGCAAAACCTTCAATGTGAGCCGCAGCACTGTTCGGCAGGCTATTGGTTCCTTGGAAACCGAGGGGCTTGTGGTGCGCAAGCAGGGCAGGGGCACTTTTGTGGCTGAACCGAAAATGCGGCGCAAAACCGAAAATGTCTACTCCTTTACCTCCGAGATCAGCGCAATGGGGCTTACACCCTCCTCAACCCTTATCGAGTTTGAGGTTATCGCGCCAACTCCCGACATCATGAAGGTGCTGGAGCTTAACACCACCGAAACCGACGTTTACCGCTTTACCCGTATCCGCAACGTCAACGGTGAGCCGCTTATCCTTGAAACCTCTTTCTATCCTCAATACATCTACCCAAAGCTCACTCGTGAGCTGCTCAAAACTCACAGCTTTTACAGTCTGCTCTACGAAGTGGGAATTGCTCCCGCCTCCGCTGTTGACTCCTACGAGGCTGTTGTGCTTGGACGTGCCGAGGCGGAAATGCTGGGTTGCAAGCCCGGAAGCTGCGCTTTCTCCGTTCAGCGCCGCACAAAAACCGAAACCGGCATGATTTACGAGTACACCCAGAGCCTTATTCGTGCCGATCGTGTCACTCTTGACATATTTCTCCATAAGGACGGCGTTTCTTTTACAAGAAATGTTGACAAATAGTCAAAATTAGAGTTTACAAGTGGGAAAAGATAGCGTATAATAAAGTTATACCAAATGTACGATACATCTCGTATGTTTATCAATATGAAATACGAACAAGAAATTTAGGGGGTTCATTATGAAAATCAGAGTTGGAATTAACGGCTTCGGCAGAATTGGCAGACTTGCCTTCCGCGCAGGATTGGAAAACGAGAACATCGAGTTTGTGGGCATCAACGACATGCTTACACCCGACTACATGGCTTACATGCTTAAATACGACACAGTCCACGGTCGTTTTGACCGTCAGGTTTCCCACACAGAAAACAGCATCATCATCGACGGCAAGTCCATCCCCGTGTTCAGCGAAAAAGACCCCGGCAAGCTTCCTTGGGGCGAGCTGAAAACCGATTTCGTCATCGAGTCCACCGGGCTTTTCACCACAGTCGAAAAAGCCAGCGCACATATCGCCGCCGGTGCAAAGCAGGTTATCATCTCCGCACCCTCCGCCGATGCAAAAATGTACGTCATGGGCGTTAACAACGAAACCTACGAAAAGGGCACAAAAATCGTCTCCAACGCTTCCTGCACCACAAACTGCTTGGCACCTCTCGCAAAGGTCATCAACGACAACTTTGGCATTGAGAGCGGTCTTATGACAACAGTCCACGCAACCACCGCCACCCAGCGCACCGTTGACGGCCCCTCCGCAAAGGATTGGCGCGGCGGCAGAGCAGCAGCCGGCAACATCATCCCCTCCTCCACCGGCGCCGCAAAGGCAGTTGGAAAGGTCATTCCCCAGCTTGCAGGCAAGCTTACCGGCATGGCTTTCCGTGTTCCCACCCTTGACGTTTCCGTTGTTGACCTGACAGTCAACCTCAAAACAGCCACCACCTATGAGCACATCTGCGAAGTCATCAAGGCAGCCTGCGATGGCGAGCTTAAGGGCATTATGGGCTACACCGACGAAAAAGTCGTCTCCTCCGACTTCCAAGGCGATGCCCGCACCTCCATCTTCGACGCCGAAGCCGGCATCATGCTGAACGACAAGTTCGTTAAGCTGATTTCTTGGTACGACAACGAGTGGGGTTATTCAAACAAGCTCATCGACATGATTGCCTACATCAGCTCCGTGGAGCAGGCATAAATAGCAGCATTTTTGGGGGAGCTTCGCCTCCCCCAAAAGCACAAAGCAAACGCGCGTTCTTCCAAATTGATGGAAGAACGCGCGTTTGCTATTTTTGTTTCATGGGAGCTAGGCTCTGATTGGGGGCATAAGCTCCGGCACGAAGAATATGTCGTTGTGGCGATTTTTGAAGAAAAACATGTGGAAGGTGAGACAATTGCCGGTTGCGTAGCCCTTAAGGGAGGCGATAAGGTCATCGAGGGTGATTTCAACAGAGCTGTCAACAACCTTTGCGGACATGGCAAGAAGGCTGAGAATTGCGGAAACGCAGGCTTGAAATGAATAGGAGAGGTCGTTTTCAAGGGTGAAGCCTTCGGCAAGGTATTTTTCCTTGAAGCGCTCACAGCTACGGAGCAGCAGTCCGTGGGAGGGATGGAGACGGAACTGCTTTTTTCCGTCCATATCGAAAAGACGAAGGTAGTTGTGGCGCAGATAGGCGTCCAACTCGTCCTCATATTTGCGGTGCTGCTTGATGCCGCCCGCAAATTCCTTGTTGTGGGCAAAGCAAAAATAGTCGCAGAGAAAGTGGCACAAAAAGCCCAGCTGGCGGGAATAATCGGCGCCCACACGACCGCTGGAGTCCAAGGAGGTTTGGGAAAGACAGCTGGTGATTTCGGTGATTTCCTTGTTGCAAACCTTGGAAAAATGGGGGTTGACAAGCATTGCGGGGGTGTAGTCCGGGGCGATGTTGCCATAGACGAAGGCAATGCGGTTAAGGTATATTCCACGCTTCTCAAGGGAGGCGTAAAGTAGGTGAGCCATTGCAAAGTGTGAGGTTGATTTCATTGAAGCTCCTCTTGAAGTTCATCATGCTTTACGGTTTTCCGGGGGATGAACAGACCGGGGAAAACACTTTATTAAAAGTAAGAAAAAATCAAATTTGGTAAAAGCGAAAAATCCACGGGCATTTTAAACGCATGTATAAGTTCTAACAGGTTTCAGACGTTATGTCAAGCAAGTAATTGATAAAAGATTAAATATCATTCAATACCATGCAATTATGATGCAATAAAATAATATACTTTCAAACGGTGAAACATTTCCCTGTTTCACTTCGTCTCAAGCATGTGCTATATATGCGAACACTCAATAAAAATAAGAATTGTCATTTTGTGTAAAACGATTGACAATTTGTTTTTGAGGTGATATATTGCATGTGTACTAATACGAGCAATACATTGCGAATGACAATATAAGGAGAGTTTAAATGAAAATGAATGGCTTAAAGCGAGGAATGTCTGTGCTTTTGGCGGCGTTGTGCTTGCTGCCGCTTGCAGCCTGCGGCGACAAAAAGGGCAAGGGAGAGGCACTTTCCGAGTTTGTCTATGTGCCCAACTATGCCTCGCTTCCCAAGGAAGTCACAGAAATAGGCAACCCCATTGTGGGCGGCGGAAGAATATATTTCACAGTCCAAACCGCCATGAACGCGGACGGCACTGTTGCAGAGCTTGACGTTGCCACGGGGCAGCCCAAGGTCTACACAAACGTCAGTCCCGACGGCATGTCCATGAACTCAACTACGGCAAACCCCATGGACCCTCAAATTACATATGTCCCCGGGATCAGCAGCATCAAGATTGACGGAACGGACTTCAAAAAGCTCAGTGATTATGCCGCACCCAAGGCACCCTCCGAAGATGGCTATGCAAGCCTTGATAAGCTTGCGGTTGACGCCGAGGGCAACATCTGGGCGGCGGAAACCATCAGCAAGAACGTTTTTGACCTGCCCGAGGGCTTTGACCCCGCAACAGGCGACAAATGGAAATATTACGTCAAGGACGAGAGACAAATGGCACTTCGCAAGCTCTCCGAAACCGGCGCGGAGCTTGCAAACATCGACATCTCCGAAATCGTAAAGGGCTCCAGCAACGAGGCTGAGGGCAGACAGTTTTACTTCTCCGACATGGTCTGCGACAAGGCGGGCAACCTTTACATCTCCGATGGCAACAACACAGTCTATGTTATGGACAAGTCGGGCGCCTTTTCCTTTAAGGTAACGGTTGATAGCTGGATGGACCGCCTTATTGCTCTTAAGGACGGCAGCGTTTCCATCTCCTCCGACTCAAAAGAGGGCGGCAAGCGCGTCCTAAAGGTCATTGATGTTGCCACAAAGGCTTGGGGCAAGGACCTGTCCCTTCCCGACAATGTCTATCAAACCTCCTCCGGCGGCAGCGAATATGACTTCTGCTACACCGACGGCTCAAACCTTAACGGCTACGATGTTGCCGCCGAAAAATCCACACAAATCCTCTCATGGCTGAACTCCGATGTTGACGGTCAGAGTGTTAGCTTCAGCACCATCCTTGAGGACGGCAACGTGCTTGCAATCACAAACAACTGGGGCGACGAGGGCAGCACCTACGAGATTATCACCCTTGTGAAAACCCCCAGAAGTGAAGTCAAGCAAAAAACCAGCATCACCCTTGCAACCATGTGGCTTGACCAAAACCTGAGAAAAGAACTCCTAAAATTCAACAAAACCGACCCCGATTACCGTATTGAGGTGCTTGACTATTCCCAATACAACACCGATGAAGATTACACCGCCGGACAAACAAAGCTGAACACCGAAATAATCTCCGGCAAGGTGCCCGACCTTATCGACGTTTCCAACCTTCCCTACAAGCAATATGCCGCAAAGGGACTTTTGGAGGATATCTACACCTTTATCGACAAGGACCCGGATTTATCCAAGGAAGATTTCATCCCCAGCATCATCAAGGCGTCAGAAACCGAAGGCAAGCTTTACCAACTTCCCTCCAACTTCGGAATAATGTCAATTGTTGGCTCACCCGACGTTGTCGGCGATGAAATGGGCTGGACAATGGACGAAATGGAGGCTATAATTAAGGCAAATCCCAAAGCGGACGCGCCCTTTGGTCTCTACATGACAAAGAAAGATATTCTTCAAGGCCTCTGCATGCTAAACATGGCAAACTATGTTAATTGGCAGACCGGCGAATGCAAATTCGACACCGACGAATTCAAAAAACTGCTCACCTTCGCAAACAGCTTCCCCAAGGAAGTTAAGCAGCCCGAAAATGGCGATCAGTGGGTCGGCTCCGACACACTTGTTCCCGAGGGACGTCAGCTCTTCGAAATGTTCAGCGCCAACGACTTCCAAAGCTTCCAGTTCTACAAGGCAACCTTTGGCGGCAAAATCACCTTTAAGGGCTTCCCCACGGAAACCAAAAAAGGCAACGTTGCAATGCTTAACGGCGGACTTTCAATGACCACCTCCTGCAAGGATAAGGACGGCGCATGGAAATTTATGCGTATGCTTATGACCCCGGAATATCAAGAGGGCATTCAGTGGAACTACCCCATCACCCAAAAGGCTTTTGACAAGGCTCTTGCCAAGGCGATGGTTCAGGAATACACCACCGACGAAAACGGCAACAAGGTTCCCGTTTCCAATGGCGGCATGAGCATGGGCGGAGGAGCTTCCGTTGAGTTCTACGCAATGACTCAGCCCGAGGCGGACCAACTCAAGGCACTTATCAACTCCGTTGAAAACACAGCAGCCTTTGACAACAGCATGATGAGCATCATCAACGAGGAAGCCGAAATTTTCTTCGCAGGCGAAAAAAGCGTTGAGGAAACCGCAAACATTATCCAAAGCCGTATGAAAATCTACATCAACGAACAAAGATAAAGCAAAAGAAATAGGGGAGCCGAACATTTTTGTTCGGCTCCCGGGGATTGAGGTGCAACGATGAAAAAAAGATGGTCGCATTTAAGCGAGCGCAGCCGTGATCGTCTTCGGGATATGGCATTCCTTACGCCCAGCGTTTTGGGCGTTGCCGTATTTTTCATCCTGCCCTTTTTCGTTATAGTCTACTATTCCCTCATCAACAACCCCATCCAGCACGAGTTCGTTTTTTTGGACAACTTCATCGCCCTTTTTAACAACTCCTCCTTCAAAACAGCGGCATTAAACACCGCAAAGTTCTCGGCAATTGCGGTGCCCCTTGCCGTTGTTTTGGCGTTTCTGCTGGCGCAGATGCTGGAGAGCCGCATCCCCCTAAAAAGTCAGTTCCGCACCTTTTTCCTTTCACCCATGATGGTTCCCGTTGCCTCCGTCGTCCTTATTTGGCAGGTCATTTTCAGCTACAACGGAACCCTGAACGACTTTATCGCAAACTTTGGCGTGGACAAAATCGACTGGCTCAAGTCCCAATACAGTCAGGTGGTTATCATCATCCTGTTCCTTTGGAAAAACCTTGGCTACAACATGATTTTATTCATGGCGGCGCTGAACAATATCCCCAAGGAGCTTATGGAGGTCGCCGACATCGAGGGCGCCTCCCCCTTCTGCAAATTCAAAAATATCACCCTGCGCTACCTTTCACCCACCATCCTATTCGTTACAATTCTTTCGCTTATTAACTCTTTCAAGGTGTTCCGTGAGATATTTTTGCTCACAGGCGAATACCCCTTCGAGGGCTTATATATGCTCCAGCACTTCATGAACAACACCTTTAAGGCATTGGATTACCAAAAGCTTTCCGCCGCCGCCGTGCTTATGGCGCTTGTTATGGTCGTAATCATCGCCCTGCTGTTTGTCTTTGAGGACAAGCTTGGGAAGGACGTGGAGGGATGAAGAAAAAACGCATTTTCGGCAGAGCCGCACTCACCCTTCTTGCCGCGCTTTTCGCAATTGCCTTCCTTTTGCCAACAGTATTAACAATTTCAAACTCATTTATGTCTCAATCGGAGATTTCCGCCAACTACGGCGCAGTTTTCAAAAACGCCGAGGAGTCGAAAAAAACCTATGTCTCCGAAAAGGTCAACCTAAAATTCATCCCCGACAAGGTCACCTTCAGCCAATACACAACGGCGCTCATTAAAAGCCCGGACTACCTCCTAAAGTTTTGGAACTCCGTAATTTTAGTCGTGCCGATTGTTTTTTTGCAGGTTGCAATCGCCGCTCTGGCGGCATACAGCTTCATGCGATACCGAGGGAAGTTCAAATCCTTCTTGTTTTTCTTCTACATCATCCTGATGCTGATGCCCTATCAGGTAACCTTGGTTCCAAACTACTTGGTTGCGGATTGGCTGCACATACTAAACACCCGCTGGGCAATCATTTTGCCGGGAGCCTTCGCTCCCTTTTCCGTGTTTTTGCTCACGAAGTTCATGCGGAGAATTCCCGCCTCCCTTATCGAAGCCGCAAAGCTTGACGGCGCGGGAGAGTGGCAAATCTTCACCCGCATTTGCCTTCCCCAATGTCGAAGCGCCCTTTATTCCATCGCAATTTTGGTCTTTATAGACTATTGGAACATGGTCGAACAGCCCATAATCCTTTTGGCGGACGCCACAAAGCAGCCCCTTTCCGTTTTCCTCTCCACCATCAACTCCGGCGAGGTGGGGCTTGCCTTCGCCGTTGCCACAATCTATATGATACCCTCTCTGCTGCTGTTCCTCCACGGCGAGGAAGCCTTGGTGGAGGGCATCACAAACTCCGGCTCCGTAAAGGGCTAGCACTCTTTACCGCTTGCGGTTTCAGCAAATTTTATGTATAATTACAACATATTTCACAAACATTCTGAAAGGACGGACAAGCTATGACAGAACAGAAAGTAAAAAAAAGAGGTTGGGTAAAAAATGCCGCAATCATCTTTCTCGCGGTCATGCTTGTTTTGACCTTTTTCTCCAACACAATCATGAACCGCTCCCTGCCGGAGGTGGCTGTCCAGTATGTCCAGTCGGGCACCATCACGGCAAAAATCCGGGGCAGTGGCACAGTCACCGCAAACGAGAGCTATGAAGTAAAAACCGCACAGGCGCGGAAGGTTCTCTCCGTCCCCGTAAAGGTGGGCGACGAGGTGAAGGTGGGCGACACTCTTGTCCTTTTTGCGGATGCGGAAAGCACCCAAATCAAGGAAGCCCAGGACGCCCTTGACGCCGCCGTTCTCGCCTACAAAAAGAAGCTGATCGACGCCACCGGCGGCGCGGACTACGCCAAGGAAAACCGAGA
>JAVVZC010000049.1:0-7990 GCA_036650755.1 Oscillospiraceae bacterium | reverse complement strand
CAAATAGTGTAATATAACCAAAGTTCGGCGCAGGTTATATGAGTAGTGCGCAGTAAAGGGAGGCGGCGACATGCAAGACAAAACCCTTGAAATGACCATGCTTCTCGACTTTTACGGCGAGCTTCTCACCGAAAAACAGCGTAGCTGCTTCTCCATGCACTACAACGAGGACTTTTCCCTTGGCGAAATCGCGGAAATAATGGAAATCTCCCGTCAGGGCGCTCGTGACCTTATCGTGCGGGCGGAGCAAACCCTCACAAAAACCGAGGAAAAAACCGGGCTTATCAAGCGTTTTTCTCAGGAGCAGGCAGTCTTTGAAAAAATGGACGCCCAACTAAAAAAACTCTCCACGCTCTGCCAAGGCGAAGCAAAGCAAATTGCGGAAAACCTTTTGACGGAGCTTAACAGTATAAAAAATTAGCTATATTTTAATGAGGAACAATTATGGCATTTGAAAGCCTATCCGAAAAATTAGGGGCGGCGTTTAAAAAACTTCGGGGCAAGGGTCGCCTGTCCGAGGCGGACATAAAGGACGCCATGCGTGAGGTTCGCCTTGCTCTTTTAGAGGCGGACGTGAGCTACAAGGTCGTCCGCGACTTCGTAAAAAAAGTCAGCGAACGCGCCATGGGTCAAAACGTTTTGGACAGCCTTACCCCCGCCCAAATGGTCATAAAAATCGTCAATGAGGAGCTTTGCGCCCTCATGGGCAGCGAAAATGTGAAGCTGAACATCTCCTCCCAATCCCCCAGCGTTGTTATGCTGGTGGGCTTGCAGGGCGCGGGAAAAACCACAAACGGCGCAAAGCTTGCCGCCCTCATGAAAAAATCCGGCAAGCGCCCACTTTTGGTCGCCTGCGACGTTTACCGTCCCGCCGCCATCAAGCAGCTTGAAACCGTTGGCGCCCAGCTTGACATTCCCGTTTTCCAAATGGGTCAGGGCGACCCCGTCAACATCGCAAAAGCCGCAATCGAGCACGCAAAGCGCCACGGAAACGACCTTGTTTTCCTTGACACCGCAGGTCGGCTCCACATCGACGAAGCCCTGATGGACGAACTTAAAAACATCAAATCCGCCACAAAGCCCGCAGAAATCATGCTGGTGGTTGACGCTATGACAGGTCAGGACGCGGTTAACGCCGCCTCCGCCTTCGACGAAGCCCTTGGAATTGACGGCGTCATGCTCACAAAGCTTGACGGCGACGCCCGAGGCGGCGCGGCACTTTCCGTCCGTGCCGTAACCGGCAAGCCCATCAAATACGTTGGCGTGGGCGAAAAGCTGGACAACATCGAAGCCTTCCACCCGGAGCGCATGGCTTCCCGAATTCTCGGCATGGGCGACATGCTCACCCTCATCGAAAAGGCGGAGCAAAGCTTCGACGAGCAAAAAGCCATGAAAATGGCGGAGCGGATGAAGCAAAACAAGTTCACCTTTGACGACTATCTGGACCAACTGGAATCCCTCAAATCAATGGGAAATGTCCGCGACATCGCAGGCATGATTCCCGGTCTTGACCAAAAGGCACTGGCGGGCGCCAGCTTCGACGAAAGCGTTTTCTCCCGCACCGAGGCGATCATAAAATCCATGACCCCCACGGAGCGCGACAACCCCACAATCCTCAACGGCAGCCGAAAAAAGCGCATTGCCGCCGGCAGCGGCACAACGGTTGTGGACGTCAACCGCCTTATCAAGCAATTTGACATGACCCGCAACATGACAAAGCAAATGACCGGCGGGAAAAAAGGCAAACGCTTCGGCAAGGGAATGCAATTCCCGTTCTAATCAGCCAAAATCGCCGCTTGCGGCGCTTGGACATACAGATATTTAATTTGGAGGTGAAACATAAATGGTCAAAATCAGACTTCGCAGAATGGGCGCAAAGAAAAATCCCTTCTACAGAATTGTCGTTGCAGACTCCCATAACGCCCGTGACGGCAAATTTATCGAGGAAATCGGCACCTACGACCCCCTTACCACTCCCGTAGGAATTAAGGTTGACGGCGAGCGTGCTAAGTATTGGATCTCTAACGGCGCACAGCCCACAGAAACCGTTAGAGCCTTGCTGAAAAAAGCAGAGGTGCTTTAAGGAGATACGCGAGCATGAAAGAACTCTTAACCTACATCGCAAAAAGCCTTGTAGATAACCCTGACGAAGTCAGCGTTATCGAAAGGGAGGGCGATACGGAAACCGTTTTTGAAGTCCGCGTTGCTGACGGCGACATGGGAAAAATCATTGGCCGTCAAGGTCGAATTGTCAAAGAAATTCGCATCCTTATGAGAGCTGCGGCTCAAAAACAGGGGAAAAAAGTCTCCGTGGAAATCATGGACTAGCTTTGCCCCAATAAAGAGCCTCGCTTAATGCGAGGCTCTTTAAGCAACAAAAAACAACGATGAGGCGCGCTTGCGCCTTTTTGATTATCTTCTTTGGAGAATATTAAATGGAAAAGTATCTGGAAGCGGGAAAAATTGTCAATACCCACGGCATCAAAGGCGAAGTGAAAATTGAGCCTTGGGTGAACAGTGCCGAATTTTTGCTGCAATTCAAGTTATTATATATCGACGGAAAGCCCTTCAAGCTCCTTGGCGGAAAAACCCACAAGCAGTGCCTTATCGCAAGCCTTGAGGGCATTTCCGACGTGAACACCGCCATGATCCTAAAAAACAAAACCGTTTTCATTGATAGGGCGGACGCAAAGCTGCAAAAGGGCGAATTTTTCCTCCGTGACCTTATCGGGGCGGAGGCTTCCGACGAAAAGGGCAACATAATCGGCAAGCTGTCCGAGGTTTTGGAGCTGCCCGCCGGAAACGTCTACGTCATTAAGGGCGAGCGGGAAATTTTAGTCCCCGCCGTGCCGGAATTTGTCCTTAAAACCGATGTCGAGGCGGGAAAAATCACCCTTCGGCTGATAGACGGGATGTGAGCCCTTGAACGAAAACACACCCACAAACGAAATTCAAAGCGGGGAAAATTCTTCCCCCACGCCCCCCGAAAAATCCCTGATGCGGGTTGACATCATGACCCTTTTTCCCGAAACCATGGAGGCGATGCTCTCCGAGAGCATCCTTGGCAGAGCCGCCGCAAAGGGCATTATCGAAATTCACTGCATCCAAATTCGTGACTACACCGACAACAAGCAAAAGCAGGTGGACGACTACACCTATGGCGGCGGCTGGGGCTGTGTTATGATGGCACAGCCGCTGAAAGCCTGCCTTGACCACATTTTGCAAGAGGCGGGGGAGCGAAAAACAAGAGTTATCTACATGTCGCCCCTTGGCACCCCCTTTAATCAGGGCGAGGCACGCCGACTTCGGGCGGATTACGACCATCTTGTGCTGGTTTGCGGTCACTATGAGGGCATTGACGAGCGCTTTATCGAGGAATGCGTGGACGAGGAAATTTCCCTTGGCGACTTTGTCCTAACCGGCGGTGAAATCCCCGCAATGGCGGTTTGCGACTGCGTTTGCCGCATGATGCCCGGGGTGCTTTCCGATGAAGAATGCTTCACCGGCGAAAGCCATTGGGACGGACTTTTGGAATATCCCCAATACACCCGCCCGGAAACTTGGGAGGGGCGCACAGTGCCCGATATTCTCCGCTCCGGTCACCACGCAAACGTGAAAAAATGGCGGCGAAAGCAGTCCATAATCCGCACCATGGAGCGCCGTCCCGACATGTTTGAAAAACTGGTTTTCACCGAAAAATCCGACAAAAAACTGCTTGCGGAAATCGCGGCGGAAAAGACTTCAAAGGCGGAGGAACAGCTATGATTATCGGTCTTGATTTGGGCGCCTCCGCTATCAAAGTCGTGGGGCTGGAGGGGGACGAAATCCTCTTTACCCTTACCGAGAACAAACAAAACATCAATTTGGACAGCTTCCTTCGAGCTGTCATAAAAGCCCAAGGCTACAGGGTTTCCGACGTTTCCGCAGTGGCGCTGACAGGCGTTGGCGCGGAGCAGAGCAACCTTAGAAAAGACGTGGTGCCCATCATCTTCGTCCCCGAAATCATCGCCACGGGCGAGGGGGGCGCTTGGCTTTCAAAATGCAGCCGAGCCATCGTAATCAGCCTTGGAACAGGCACCTCGCTGGTCTTTGCAAACGAGGGCAACTTCACCCACGTTGGTGGCACGGGAGTGGGCAGCGGAACAGTTCGGGGGCTTTCAAAAAAGCTCTTTGGAATGACCGACCTGAAAGAGGTTTTCGCCCTTGCAAACACCGGCGACGAAAAAAATGTTAATATCCAAATAGGAGATTTATTCTCCGGAACGGATACTCTCCCCCTTGACCTCACAGCCTCAAACCTTGCAAAATGCGGCGGCAACCCATCTGATGGGGACTGGGCAGCCGGGGTCATAATCATGGCGCTGGAGGTTGCCGGCTCCCACGCCGCCCTTGCCTGCCAAGCCTATGACGTGGACACCGTGGTCGTCACCGGCGGGCTTTCCCAAACCGACATTGCCCTCCGCTGTTACGCCGGCTTCACAAGGCTGTACAAGCCCGACTACATAATCCCCCCCCATTCCGACTGCGCCACAGCAATCGGAGCCGCAAGGAGGATAATCCGTGGAGCATAGACTTGCCGTTTTGTCGGATTTGGACGAAATAATGCACATAATAAATTCGGCGCAAGCCTTCCTTGCCTCCTCCCAAGTTGACCAATGGCAGGACGGCTACCCGGCACGCCAAGACTTTGAAAACGACATTCGCCTTTCCGCCTGCCACGTCTTTTTGCAGGACAACAGCATCGCGGGGGTCATCACAATTGCCCTTGCAAGGGAGCCTGACTATGCCACAATTTATGACGGCGCATGGCTGACGGAAAACACGCCCTATGCCGTGGTTCACCGCTCTGCGGTGGGTGAAAACTATCGCAACAAGACAATTGCATATCAAATGATGTCCTATGCGGAGACTTTTGCCGCCGAAAATGGCTTTCACAGCCTGCGCATCGACACCCACAAAATGAACCTTCCCATGCGGGGACTTTTGGAAAAGCTCCAATATTCCCACTGCGGCACCATCTATATCGACGGCAGGGTAAGCGAAAAAACTGCCCGTGTCTGCTACGAAAAACTGATTACGAACTGAGGATTTTAATGGAGCTTTGTGATATTTCTCAAATAAAAAACCTGCTGAACAGGAACGGCTTTCGCTTTTCCAAGTCCATGGGTCAAAACTTTTTAACGGCATCTTGGGTGCCAAAGCAAATCGCCGAGGAGGCGGAGCTTTCCCCGGAGATTGGCGTTTTGGAGGTTGGCCCCGGAATTGGCTGCCTGACTGTGGAGCTGGCAAAGCTGGCGGGCAAGGTTTTTGCGGTGGAGCTTGACCGAAATTTGGCGCCTGTGCTTGCCGAAACCTTGGCAGACTGCGAAAATGCGGAGGTGCTTTTTGGTGATGTGCTAAAGCTTCCGCTGGCGGAGCTGGTGGCGGAGCGGCTTTCGGGACTGCGCCCGGTTGTCTGCGCAAACCTGCCCTACAACATCACAAGCCCGCTGATTTCCGCATTTATCGACGCCCATTGCTTCGAAGCCATGACCCTTATGGTTCAGCGGGAGGTCGCCCACAGAATTTGCGCCCGGGCAGGCACCTCCGACTACGGCGCCTTCACGGTTTACACAAATTGGTACACGGAGCCGGAAATTTTATTTGACGTTTCACCGGATTGCTTCATGCCCCAGCCCAAGGTGGTTTCAAGCGTAATCCACCTAAAGGTGCGAAAAACGCCGCCGGCGGAGGTCGTGAGCGAGGAATTGTTCTTCAAGGTGGTTCGCGCCTCCTTCAATCAGCGGCGCAAAACCCTTCTAAACGGGCTTAGCTCCGGGCTTTCCGGCTACTCAAAGGAAGCCTTGGCGGGCGTTATCGTCGGCTGCGGCTTGGACGAAAAAATTCGGGGCGAAACCCTTGATATTGCAGGCTTTGCAAGGGTTGCAAACGCCATTGCGGCTCTTTAAAATCACAGGAAAAAGCACATAAATAACGAGAGGACGATTAACATATGGATTGCGCAAGCTCAATAAAACGGATGGTTGTCAAGGTTGGCACCTCCTCACTCACCCACGAGGGAGGAACCCTCAATCTGCGTAGCTTTGACGCGCTGGCGCGGGTGCTGACGGACATCCAAAACATGGGTACCGAGGTGATTTTAGTCTCCTCCGGCGCCATCGCCGTGGGGGCGCACAAGCTCCGCATGGCTGAAAGACCCTCCGAATTGAGCCTAAAGCAGGCGGCGGCAGCCGTGGGTCAGTGCGAGCTGATGCACATTTACGATAAGTTTTTCGGCGAATACGGCAAAACCGTGGGGCAGATTTTGCTCACCTGCGAGGACGTGGGCGACCCGAAAATCAAGCAAAACCTTATCAACACCTTTGACGCGCTTTTGGAGCTGAACATCATCCCCGTGGTCAACGAAAACGACTCTGTAAGCTATGCGGAAATCGAAACTCAAAAGGACGAGCACAAGCTTTTTGGCGACAACGACACCCTTTCCGCCGTGGTTGCGGTGCTCTGTCGGGCGGACACGCTTGTGCTGCTCTCCGACATCGACGGGCTTTTTGACGACAACCCAAACCGAAACCCCGACGCCCACCTAATCCCGGAAGTCCATGAGCTGACAGAGGAAATCATGGCGCTTGCAGGCGGCGCGGGCAGCAGTCGGGGCAAGGGCGGCATGATAACAAAGCTGCAGGCGGCGGAGCTTGCCACCGGCCGTGGCATCAACATGATTATTGCAAATGGCGAAAATCCCGACATACTATATAATATAGTCGCGGGGGAGCCCACGGGCACCCTGTTTTATGGGAAGGAGCAATAAGATGACCGAGCTTGAAAAATTGGGCGCAGGGGCGAAAAAAGCCTCCCGAAGCCTTGCAATTGCAGGCACAACAAGAAAAAACGCGGCACTTACGGCAATCCGTGAGGCACTGCTTGCAAGCAAAGCCCGCATACTTTCGGCAAACGCCTTGGACATGGAAAACGCCGAAAAAAGCGGCTTGAAGGCGGCGTTTCGGGACAGACTTTTGCTCACAAACGAGCGCATTGACGGCATTGCAAAGGCTGTTGACGAGCTTATCGCCCTGCCCGACCCCATCGCGGAAACCATTTCCATGATTGAGCGCCCAAACGGGCTTAACATCGGAAAAAGACGGGTTCCTCTGGGCGTTATCGCCATAATTTTCGAGGCGCGACCCAATGTTTCCGTTGACGCGGCGGCGCTTTGCCTAAAATCCGGCAACGCCTGCCTTTTGCGCGGCGGCAAGGAAGCCATCAATTCCAACACGGTGTTGGTTGACATAATGCGTGAAGCTCTAAAGATTGCGGGACTGCCCGAGGACTGCATTTGCATTGTTCGGGATACCTCCCGAGAGAGCGCAAAGGAGCTGATGCAGCTTCGGGATTACGTTGACGTGCTCATCCCAAGGGGTGGCAGAGGGCTGATAAAAGCCGTTGTGGAGCAGGCGGGAGTGCCGGTTATCGAAACGGGAAGCGGCAATTGCCACATCTATGTGGACGAATTTGCAGACCTTGACATGGCGGCAAAAATCGTTGAAAACGCCAAGTGCAGTCGCCCCTCCGTTTGCAACGCAATGGAAACACTGCTTGTTAATCGCACAGTTGCAAAGGAATTTTTACCCCTTGTTTTGCCCCTTCTTGAAGCCTTTAAGGTCGAGCTGCGCTGTGACCCGGAAGCCTTGGAAATACTGGGAAACAAGGCGGTTCCCGCCTGTGACGAGGACTGGGAAACCGAGTATGACGACTACATTCTCGCGGTCAAAATCGTTGCCGATATGGACGAAGCAATGGAGCACATTGCAGCTTTCGGCACCGGACATTCCGAGGCGATTATCACCCGAGATTACGCAAATTCCCAGCGCTTTTTAAACGAAGTTGACGCGGCGGCGGTGTATGTGAACGCCTCCACAAGATTTACGGACGGCGGCGAATTCGGACTGGGGGCGGAGATTGGAATTTCCACCCAAAAGATGCACGCCCGTGG
>JAVVZC010000048.1:0-8137 GCA_036650755.1 Oscillospiraceae bacterium | reverse complement strand
TGGGTATTTCAACAAATAATCCCCAAAAGGAGGTCCACAATGGAGCGAAAGCTTGGAATTTACATCCACATCCCCTTCTGCGTCGGCAAATGCTCTTACTGCGACTTCTATTCCCTTGCCGGGCAGGACGATTTGATGCCAAAATACCAAAAAGCCCTCCTAAAGCACCTTGAGGAGGCGGCTCCCCAAATGGAGCCCTATTACATCGACACCGTCTACTTCGGCGGCGGCACCCCCAGCTTCTACGGTGCAAAAAACATCTGCGAAATTTTCAACACCCTAAAAAACAACGCAAAGGTTCTTAAATCCGCCGAGGTGACCCTTGAAATGAACCCCGACAGCGTCACCGACGAGGGCTTAAAGCTCCTTAAAGCCGAGGGCGTGAACCGAATTTCCCTTGGCGTTCAGTCCGCAAACGACGACATCCTCAAGCTTATCGGTCGCCGCCACAGCTTCAAGCAGGCGGAAAACGCCGTCCGTGCCATCCGTGCCGCCGGCTTTGACAACCTTAGTCTTGACCTTATCTACGGGCTTCCCGGTCAAACAAAGGGCGATTGGGCGGACACCCTTTCAAAGGCGATTGCCCTCCACCCGGAGCATCTTTCCTGCTACGGCTTAAAAATCGAGGACGGCACCCCGATTTGCAAATATCGGGGCTCCCCCCTTCTCCCCGACGACGACTCCCAGGCGGATATGTACCTCTACATGACCGACGTTTTAAAGCACTACGGCTACCCCCAATACGAAATTTCAAACTTTGCCATGCCGGGCAAGCAATCCCGACACAACCTCAAATATTGGAATTTGGAGGACTACATGGGCTTTGGCCCCGCCGCTCATTCAGGCATCGGCGGCGTGCGCTACAGCTATGTCCGCAGTATAAACGACTACATCAACGGCATCCAAAACGGCACAAGCATCATCGACGAATACGAAAAAACCGACAAGCTGGAGCGTGCCGCCGAATACATCATGCTTGGCATGCGCACCCAGCGGGGCATCTCCGAAAGCGAATACAAGGCGGTTTACCGCAGTGGCTTTGACGGGCTTTCCTATCTTTTAACCGAGTACGAAAAAAAGGGCTGGACGGAGCGAAACGGCGAGCGCTGGTGCTTTACCTCCTCGGGATTTTTGCTTTCAAACATCCTTATCGGCACACTTTTGGAAGCCCAATCCCAAGAAAAAATGAGCTCCAACCCATGGATTATGGAAAAAATCGGCGAACAGCCCCCGGAGCTTTCCGCTCCAAACGGCGGCGCCACCTTCGGCTAAAACACAAGGGGAACTTTTTTCCCCGCTTAACTGTCATACCCAAAGTTGTACTTCTATAAATAAAACTAAGGTGGGGGACAAAATATATGAAGCTTTTCAGTGAAAAATCCGACAAGCATAGCCGTCAAGACCGCTCCCAAAATAAACCCGCGCAAAAACGCGAAGCCACGTCCCGCCCTCCACAGCGGGTACAACGAGCAGCTCCCCCTCGGCAGGAGCCGGAGCAAGTCGCTCCAAAATGCAGTCTTCGCAAGCGCATCATCATAATCTCGGCGGCAGTTTTAGCCGCCCTGCTTCTACTAATCCTTGCCGTGGGCGTCTATGCAAACGGCATCGAAACCATCTATCCCCGTGTTTCAATGGAGGGCAGTGACCTTGGCGGAATGACCGCCGCCGACGCCGCCTATGCTCTTGGAAAAAATCCCGCCTTTGCGGTCAGCGACAAGGAGCTTAATGTTGGGCTTCCCGCCGGCTGTGAGCTTATTATCAGCGTCAAGGACGCCGGGGGCTTCCCCTCCGCGCCCGATGCCGCGGATTTTGCCGTCGAATATTGCCACGGCAAGGGATTTTTCAAAAACGGTGTCACCTTCGTAAAATGCCTCATAGCCGGCGCAAAGCTTGAGGTTGGCGACAGCATGCAGCTTAACGAGAGCTACCTCAAAGAAAAAATCAGCGAGGCAACAAAAAAAGTCACCACCGAGCTTATGAAAACCGAGCTTGAAATAAACGACAGTGAAATCATCATCGTAAAGGGCGCAAGCTCCATCACGGTGAACGAAAAAGAGCTTTACGACTTGGTGGAAAAGGCTCTCAACTCCGCTGACTTCTCCCCCCTCAAATACACTCCCAAGGCGGCAACTGGTGACGAAAAAATCCACGAAATCGACCTTCAGGAGCTTTACAACACAATTATCACAGAGCCAATCAGCTCAGCTTACGACCCCGCAACAAAATCCGCCACAGAGTCCCAGCCGGGGCGCAGCTTTGACATTCCCTCCGCCCAAAAGCTTTGGGACGCCGCGGGACGTGGCGACAGAGTTGTCATCCCCCTCATCCTAACCCAGCCCGAATTAACAAAGGAAAAGCTTTCCTCCATGCTTTTTGCCGACCTTCTCGCCCAAAAGAGCACCGGGCTTGGCGGCAGCAGCTCCGCCCGCATCAACAACATCACAAAGGCGGCAGCCGCCATCAACGGCATTGTGCTAAACCCCGGCGATGAATTTTCCTACAACAAGGCGCTGGGCAAGCGGACAGCCGCAGCCGGCTACCAAGCCGCGGGCGCCTACTCAAACGGCGAGGTCGTCAGCGAAATCGGCGGCGGAATTTGTCAGGTTTCCTCCACCCTTTACTACTGCTCCATGGTTGCAAACCTTGAAATCACAAACCGCCTCTGCCACTATTTTGGCGTCAGCTACCTGCCCGCAGGGCTTGACGCAACAGTCAGCTGGCCCTCTCCCGACTTCAAATTCAAAAACAACAGCGAATATCCCGTAAAAATCGAGTCCTACGTTGACAAAAAAGCCTACACCGTGGTTGTCAAAATCTACGGCTCCAACCCGGAGGGCATAAAGGTTCAATTGACCAGCGAAACTTGGCAGACCTCGGACGGCTTTGGTGCCGCCTCCTACCGCTGGGTCTATGACAGGGACGGCAAGCTGCTCCACAAAACCAAGGAAGCCACAAGCCAATACCACAACCACAAGGCTCCCCCAAAGCCCTCGCCTTCACCCTCACCCAGCATCTCGCCCTCACCAAATCCCAGCCCCTCGACTTCGCCCTCACCCAGTCCCTCCCCAAGCCCCACCCTTCCAACTCCCCCCGCCAGCGGCAGTGATATCGTAACAACCGCGGGTCACTACATCAGCCTCCCTGTGGGACAATAAATTATCAAGCGCGCGCATTATTTTCGGGCAAGCTATGCCCATCAAATACTGGAGGAAAAACAATGAATAAAGGAACATTCTACATCACCACCCCAATCTATTATCCCTCGGATAAGCTGCACATAGGTCACGCCTATTGCACCGTTATTACGGACACAATCGCCCGCTATAAGCGAATGTGCGGCTATGATGTGATGTTCCTTACGGGCACCGACGAGCATGGTCAAAAGATTGAGGAAAAGGCAAAGGAAAAGGGGGTTTCCCCCCAGCAATTTGTGGACGAAATCGTTGAGGGCAAGGGCGGAATTTTGGACCTTTGGAAGCTGATGAACATCAGCAACGACCGTTTCATCCGCACCACCGACGATTACCACGTTGAAGCCATCCAAAAAATCTTCAAGCAGATGTACGACAAGGGCGACATCTACAAAGGCGCCTACAAGGGCAAATATTGCACCCCCTGCGAGAGCTTTTGGACCGAAAGCCAGCTTATCGACGGCAAATGCCCCGACTGCGGGCGTGAGGTTCACGACGCGGAGGAGGAGGCATATTTCTTCCGTCTCTCCAAGTATGCGGACAGGGTTCAGGCGCTTCTCGAAACAGGCACCTTCCTTGAGCCCGCCTCCCGTGTCAACGAAATGATAAACAACTTCATCAAGCCCGGTTTGGAAGATTTGTGCGTTTCCCGCACCACCTTCACTTGGGGAATTCCCGTCACCTTTGACCCCGGTCATGTGGTCTATGTTTGGGTGGACGCCCTTTCAAACTACATCACCGCCCTTGGCTATGACAACGACAAATATTCCGACTTTGACAAATACTGGCCCGCTCAGGTTCACATGGTGGGCAAGGAAATCGTCCGTTTCCACTCCATCATTTGGCCCGCAATGCTGATGAGCCTTGAGCTTCCCCTTCCGAAAAAAGTTTTCGGTCACGGCTGGCTCCTAATCGACGGCGGCAAAATGAGCAAATCCAAGGGCAACGTTGTTGACCCTGTGCTTTTGGCGGAGCGTTACGGCGTTGACAGCCTGCGCTACTTCCTCTCCCGTGAATTTCCCTGCGGCTCCGACGGCAGCTTCACAAACGAGGCACTGATAAACCGCATCAACTGCGACCTTGCAAACGACCTTGGAAACCTTGTTTCCCGCACCGTCGCCATGGTCATCAAATATTTTGACGGCACTCTGCCAAGCGCCCGCCTTGCCGCCCCCATCGACGATGAGCTTATCAACATGGCAAAGTCCCTGCGTGACACCTACGAAAAAAGCATGGACAGCTTTGCCCTCCAAAACGCACTAATCGAGGTTTTCAAGCTTATCTCCCGTGCCAACAAATATATCGACGAAACCACCCCTTGGGTGCTGGCAAAATCCGAGGCGGACACAGCACGACTTGCCACCGTCATGTACAATCTCCTTGAAACCATCCGCATCACAACCGGGCTTTTGGTTCCCTTTATGCCCCAGAGCTGTGAGAAAATTTTTGCCCAAATCGGCGCAAGCGCCGAGGAAACAAGCTGGGACAATGCCGCAATTTTCGGCGTTCTCCCCGCCAACATTTCCGTCACCAAGGGCGAGGTGGTTTTCCCCCGCATCGACGCCGCCAAGGAGCTTGCCGCCCTTGCGGAGCTTGAAAATGTCACCCCGGAGGCTCCCCCCATTCCCGAAGTCACAATCGACGAATTTGCAAAGGTTCAAATGACAGTTTGCAAAATCCTCAGCTGTGAAAACGTGAAAAAGTCCGAAAAGCTCCTTAAATTCACCCTTAACGACGGCTCCGCCGCCCCCCGCCAAATCTTCTCCGGCATCGCAAAGTTCTACAAGCCGGAAGAATTGGTCGGAAAAACCGTTGTCGCCGTCACCAACCTTCCACCCCGCAAAATGATGGGCGACCTCTCAAACGGCATGCTCCTCTCCGCCGAAAAAGACGGTGCCCTAAACCTAATAATCCTAGACGACGCCGTCCCCGCTGGCGCCACCCTCTGCTAAAAAAACCTGCGCCCCAAGCTTTCGCTTGGGGCGCAGGTTTTTTTTAGGCAATTATTCCGCCGCCCAAAACTTCGTCGCCGCTGTAGAAGGCGGCAGCCTGTCCTTTTGTGGGGGCACGAACCGGGCTTTCAAATTTTATATGTGCGCCGCCCTCGTGGGGCGTAATGAGCGCCGGGGTTTGCAGTTTTGAGTGGCGAACCCGCACGTCGGCGGGAAAGGCTCCCTCTTGGGGTCTTAGCCAATTGACGCCGCAAACAAGGGCGGTTTCCGTGAACAAAACCTCACCCTCGGAGAGCACAACTTCGTTTGTGTCACAGCGGATTTCGGAGACAAAAATGCGGTGCCCCGCGGCAATTCCCAGCCCACGGCGCTGACCCAAGGTGTAGCGGTGGACGCCCCGATGTCTGCCCAAAACCTTGCCCTCACTATCCACAAAATTTCCCGGTGGCGGAACTATGCCCCGTTTTTCGATAAATTCGCCATAATCGCCATCGGGGATAAAGCAAATTTCCATGCTGTCCGGCTTGTTTGCAAGGGGCAAAGCCATGCCCTCCGCCAGCTTCCGCACCTGAACTTTTTCCAGCTCGCCCAAGGGCAAAACAAGCCTTGAAACCTGCTCATTATTCAGCATACAAAGCATGTAGCTCTGGTCGTTTGCGGCTTTGCCCTTGAAAAGTCTGCCGTTTTCCGTGCGGGCATAATGCCCCGTGGCGATAAATTCCGCGCCGATTTCGTCGGCGTAGTCCAGCAGTGCCTTAAATTTTACCTTTGGGTTGCAAAGAATGCAGGGATTTGGCGTTTCGCCACGGAGATATGCCGCCGCAAAGGGGGCGCAGACGTTTTTTTCCAAGGTTTCCCGAATGTCCAAAACTTTCAGGGGGATTTTCAAAAAATCCGCCGCGTTTTGTGCGTCCTGCCTTGCATTTTCGGCGCCGATATCCAAAAACAGCCCAAAAACCTCAAAGCCCCGTTCCTCTAAAAGCCCTGCCGCAACGGCGGAGTCAACCCCGCCGGAAAGTCCCAAAACAAGCTTTTTTGACACTGAAACAACTCCTTACTTCTCCGCTCCGCGGGCTTTTCCCGACTCGGTATAGATCATCAGCGCCGCCATGTCCGAGGGCGAAACGCCGGAAATTCGGCTTGCCTGCCCAAAGTTTTCGGGGCGGATTTTTTGCAGCTTCTGCCGTGCTTCAAGGCGGATGCCGTCGATGGCTTCGTAGTTTATTTCCCGAGGCAGTTTCCGATTTTCCATTTTTGAAAATTCCTCAACCTGCTTTAGCTGGCGGACGATATAGCCCGCATATTTAAGCGAAATTTCCACCTGCTCCGTGATTATTCTTGGAAGCTCCGGGCGGTTTTCGTCAAAGGGCGCAAGGTCGGCATAGGAAATTTGGGGGCGGCGCAAAAGGTCCGCCAAGCTTGCCCCCGTTGCTGTTGCGCTTGTTTCCCTTGCCAAAAGCAGGGCGCAAAGCTGCTCCGTGGGGGCGACATGTGTGCTCTCCAAGCGCCGGGTTTCTTGTTCTACCGCGGCATATTTTTGGAGCACCGCTTGGTGCCGCTCCGGGGAAACCAAGCCGATGCGCAGTCCGATGTGGGAGAGCCGCAGGTCGGCGTTGTCCTGCCGATGCAAAAGCCGATATTCGGAGCGGGAGGTCATCATGCGGTAGGGCTCGTTTGTGCCCTTGGTCACAAGGTCGTCGATTAGGGTGCCGATATAGCCGTCCGTTCGGCGCAAAATCAGCTCCGGCTCGCCCTTGATTTTCAGTGCGGCGTTGACCCCCGCGACAAAGCCCTGAACCGCCGCCTCCTCATAGCCCGAGGAGCCGTTAAACTGTCCCGCGCCGTAAAGCCCGGCGATTTTTTTCGTTTCAAGGGTGGGGAAAAGCTCCGTGGGGTCAACGCAGTCATATTCGATTGCGTAGGCGGCGCGGGTCATTTCCGCCTGCTCCAGCCCGGGCAGGCTGTGGAGCATTTCCACCTGAACCTCCTCGGGCAGTGAGGAGGAAAAGCCCTGAATGTAAAGCTCCTCCGTGTCAAGTCCCATGGGCTCCACGAAAAGCTGATGGCGCTTTTTGTCCGCAAAGCGAACCACCTTGTCCTCGATTGAGGGGCAATAGCGAGGCCCGATGCCCTCGATTACGCCGCCGTAAAGTGGACTGCGGTGCAGGTTTGCGCGGATGATTTCGTGGGTTTTTTCGTTGGTATAGGTGAGGTAGCAGACCGCCCGATTGTAAAGCGGATGGGTGGTGGTGAAGGAAAAGGGTGAAATGTCCGTGTCACCGGGCTGCAGCTCCATTTTTGAAAAATCCACCGTCCGTCCGTTGACCCGAGGTGGGGTGCCTGTTTTGAAGCGGCGGAGGGAAAGCCCCAAGGCGGCAAGGCTGGCGGAAAGTGGCACCGCGGCGGCAACGCCGTCCGGCCCGGAGTCACGGAGCACATCGCCGATTATTGTGCGGCCCCGAAGATAGGTGCCGGTGCAAACCACCGCCGCTTTGCAATAAAACGCCGCGCCGGTTTGGGTGCGGACAAAGCTGATGTGCCCGTTTTCCGCGCCGATTTCAACGATTTCCGCCTGCTTAACACGCAAATTCTCCTGCATTTCCAGCTTGTGCTTCATAACGCTTTGGTATTTGCGCCTGTCCGCCTGAGCGCGGAGAGAATGGACGGCGGGACCCTTGCCCAGATTGAGCATTCGGTATTGGATGCAGGCTTCGTCCGCCGCAATCGCCATTTCGCCGCCCATTGCGTCCAGCTCCCGAACAAGGTGACCCTTGCCGGTGCCGCCGATGGCGGGATTGCAGGGCATATTGCCCGTGGTGTCAAGATTTATAGTGAATATCATGGTGTCAAGTCCCATGCGGGCGCAGGCGAGAGCCGCCTCAATCCCCGCGTGACCCGCGCCGATGACGGCAACATCGCAGTGCCCGGCGTCATAATTCATAGTGTGCCTCCGTAGTTGATTATCTGAACTTTTATTATATGCTATAATTTGCG
>JAVVZC010000047.1:0-8283 GCA_036650755.1 Oscillospiraceae bacterium | reverse complement strand
ATTATTGTATAGAAAAACATTCAAATGCTCTTGGGGGAAAACCACATGAAAAAGACAAACAGATTAGGCGAGGACCCGGTTTTACCCTTGGTTTTGCGGCTGGCAATTCCCACCATGCTTGCCCAGCTGGTGAGCGTGCTTTACAGCATTGTTGACCGCATGTATATCGGCGCGGGCGTGGGGGATTTGGCTCTGGCGGGCGTTGGCGTTTGTGGGCCCATCGTAACCTTTATCGGCTCCTTCGGGGCGCTGGTGGGGCTTGGCGGCTCGCCCCAGCTTGCCATGCGCTTGGGCGAAAACAAGCCCAAGGCGGCGGAGCGGATTTTAGCCAACAGCTTTCTCATGCTTTTGGTGCTCTCCGCAGTTCTGACAACGGTTTTTCTCCTTTTGAAAGATCACCTGCTCATGTGGTTCGGCGCCAGCGCCGCAACCTTTACATATGCCGACACCTACCTGACAATCATCGCCTTGGGCACCTTTTTTGCCCTCCTCGCCACGGGGATGAACAGCTTTCTCATCTGTCAGGGCTTTCCGGGGCTTGGAATGGCAACGGTTATGCTGGGCGCTGTGCTGAACATCATTCTTGACCCGATTTTCATTTTTGTGCTTAACATGGACGTGGCGGGCGCGGCAATCGCAACCGTGATTTCCCAAATGGTTTCCTGTGTTTTCGTGCTCTGCTCACTTAAGCGGCGTCTCATGCCCGTTCGGCTGAAATTCGGCGGCTTTTCCCTTAAAATCATGGGGCGCATTGCCGCCTTTGGCTTGTCTCCCTTTCTGATAATCGCTTCGGACAGCGTGCTTTTCATTGTGCTGAACACCACCCTCCAGCATTATGGCGGACCTGTGGAGGGGGACATTCTTGTGACCTGCGCCACCATAGTTCAAAGCTATTATCTGGTTATTTGCATGCCCCTTGGTGGACTTACGGCGGGCAGTCAACCCATTGTCAGCTTCAATTACGGCGCGGCAAAGCCTCATCGCATCACGGCGGCAATCAAGGTTGTTGTGGGGCTTTGCTTGGGCTTTTGCCTGCTTATGACCCTTGTGACCTACACCCTGTCGCCGCTTTTTGTGCGGCTGTTCACCTCAAGCGCCGAAATTGCGCCCAGAGCGGTTCACTTCATCAAAATCTACACCCTAATGATAATTCCCCTTGCGGTGCAATACGCCTTGGTGGACGAAACCACCGCCACGGGGCATGTTTATCTCGCCCTGTTTTGCTCCATGTTCCGCAAGCTGCTTTTTCTTGCCTGCCTTGTGCTCCTGCCCATGGTTTTCGGCGCGGAAGCCGTGTTTTTCTCGGAGCCGATTGTGGACGTCACGGCGGCACTGCTCACAAGCATACTGTTTTTGCGCTTCATCCCAAGACATCTCCAAAAGCTAAATCGACTTCCGGCATAGTCGCTCCAAGCTTTTTCGCCCTTGCTTTTTTAGATTGACCCGGCACAGCAAAAAACACCGCCAAGCTTTCCCAAAAGGGGAGCTTGACGGTGCTTTTTTTGTTAATCCCCAAAAATGGGGCTTTGTTTTGGGTTAGTTGCCGCAGCAGCAGCCGTGACCTTTTGCTTCGCCCTCGACCTCGGGGGTTTCGGCATATTCGATGCTGTCGGTGTCGAACTCAAGGGTTTCGCCGCAGTTGGGGCACTGGATGGAGCCAAGGTCAAGAACGTCCTCGTCAACTGTGATGGTGTTGTTGCAGGCGGGGCAGGTTACTTCATAGAAGATGGGCTCCTCGCCGTGGTGACCGCCGCAGCAGCACTCGTGATCCTCGCCGTGGTCGTGGTGACCGCCGCAGCAACCCTCGTGCTCCTCGTGGTCGTGATGTCCGCCGCAGCAGCAATCATCGTCGTCATAGTCGTCGTCATAGACAATGTCTTCAATAACGGAAAGGTCGTCGGAAATTGCGTCCAGCTCCTCGCCAAGGTCAAGAGCGTTTTCTTCAAGATCGTCAAGGTCGCCTGCAATGCAGTCAAGAACGTCGATAATGGCTGTCAGAAGTTTTTCTTCCTTGGTTTCGTTGCCGATGCCAAGACCCTCTGCAAGACCTTTTAGGTATGCTACTTTTTCGCTTGTTGTCATGGTGTTAGTCTCCTTTGTGGAAAAATTTTTGTGTTGGTTTGTATGGTGGGCAAAAATGCCGCCGAAAGCGCGTTGGGGAAAGCTTTAGCCCTTTGTGCGCTCAAGATATTCGCCGGTGCGGGTGTCGATTTTGATGCGGTCGCCGGGTCCGATGAAAAGGGGAATTTTGATTTCGGCGCCTGTTTCGAGGGTGCCGGGCTTGGTGACGTTTGTTGCGGTGTTTCCTGCGAAGCCGGGGTCGGTTTCGGTGACGACAAGGTCAACAAATGTGGGGGGCTCGACGGAAAAGACCTTTTCCTTGAAGGAGGAAACTGTGCAGGGCATGTTTTCCATAACGAACTTGAAGTTGTCGCCCAAAACGCTTTTGTCGATGGGGACAAGCTCGTAGCTCTCGGGATCCATGAAGTAGTAGAGGTCGCCATCGGCATAGCTGAATTCCATGGTTTTCCGCTCCACACGGGCGGGCTCAAATTTTTCGGTGGGGTTGAAAGAGGTTTCGACAACACCGCCGGTGATGACGTTTCTCATTTTTGTGCGGACAAAGGCGGCGCCCTTGCCGGGTTTAACGTGTTGGAACTCGATTACCTGCATTACCTTACCGTCCATCTCAAAGGTAACGCCGTTTCTAAATTCGCCTGCAGATATCATAACAGGTCCTCCTATATAACAATCCAAAATTTGAATATGTGTGCTTGCTGCGGCAAGTGTTTTTGTGGGAAATAGTGACTTCATATGTGCGCAATTATACAAGCTATACTATTCTACACTAATTATCGGCATTTGACAAGGCGTTTTTTTCATTTAACAAGTTGGTCACAAAGACCGCCGGATACGCAGTTTAGAGCACCAGTAGCTCTTTTGCCGCCTTTGTCAAATTCTCCGCTCCGCCTTCAACAAGGTATAGCATGTCCTCAATGCGAACGCCGAACTTTCCGGGGAGGTAAATTCCCGGCTCGCTTGTGATAACTGCGCCTTGGGGCAGGGGGCGGGACTCCTTGGGAGCGGCGTTGGGGTTTTCGTGGATGTAAAGTCCCACGCTGTGACCAAGGCTGTGACCGAAATATTGACCGTAGCCGGCTTTTTCGATGACGTCTCTTGCGGTTTTGTCCAAATCACGACCGATAATTCCCGGGCGGGCATTGGCGCAGCCCGCAAGCTGGGCTTCAAGGACAACGGCATAGACACGGCGCATTTCCTCCGTGACGCTGCCAAGAGCGACGGTGCGGGTCATGTCGGAGCAATAGCCGTTGATTTTGCAGCCGTAATCCATGGTGATGAAGTCGCCCTTTTGGAGCTTGTAGCTGCCGGGAACGCCGTGGGGACGGCTGGAATTCGCGCCCGCCACGCAGATGGTTTCGAAGGCAAGCCCCTGAGCGCCGCCCAGTGCCATCCGGTATTCAAGCTCCGCCGCAACCTGCTGCTCCGTCATGCCGGGGCGGATAAAGCCCAAAACGTAGTCCAAGGCTTTTTCCGCGATGCGCTGAGCCGCAATCATGCTTTCGACCTCGTAGCGGTCCTTGACCTCACGGAGAGTTTTTACGATTTTTTGGGCGGGGACAAATTTTACGCCAAGGGTTTTTTCAAGGCTGAGATACTTGCCGTAGCTGAGAAAATCCTCCTCAACGCCAAGCTCTGTAACGCCCTTTTCGGCAAGGAGATTTTTGATGATGCTGTCCTCGCTGTTTGTGAGTGAGCTCATCAGCACGGCGGCGTCCTTAACGGACTCCGTTGCGACTTCGATGTAGCGGGAATCGGTGATGTAGAACGCGCTTTCCGGGAAAACGAGGATTGCGCCGTCTGTTGTGTGGAAGGTGGCGGCGTAGAGCCTGTCAATTTCGTTGATGAGCAGGAGAGCCTGAAGCCCCTCGGTTTTCATTGCCTGTTGGATTTTTTTAAAGTTTGCCATGATTAGTTCCTTCTTTTGTTTTATTTCCGTCTGTAGATGAGTCTGAAGGGCATTTCCATGCCGTAGCGGAGAAAGCGAAGGGGGTGAGCAAGGCTCATGGGCTTCACCGCGATGGAAAAGACACCCGCTCGGGCTCCGCACAGGATGTCGGTATAGATTTGGTCGCCGATTATGGCGGCGTTTTCGGGTTTTACGCCCTTGCTTTTTAGAACTGTTAAAAGAGTTTTTGGGTTTGGCTTTCGGGCGTGACCGATAAAGTCAAGTTGAAGCGCCTTGGCAAAGGCGGCGGGGCGGCTCCCCCGATTGTTGGAGAGGATAAAAGGCTCGATATGAGCTTTTTTCAGGCTGTCCAGCCAGTTGCGCAGGTGAACCGTGGGGGTGCTTGCCGAATATTCCGCCATGGTGTTGTCAAGGTCAAGCAGTAGAAGGCAGATGCCCAGTTCGTTAAGGCGCTCCGGCTTAAGCTCATAAATGCTGTCAAGCATCAGGCTTGGAACGGGTAAAAATGACATAAGCTCAGCTCCTTTTTCGCTGAAAAATTTTAGACGGCGGCGAGGGCGTTTGTCAAATCCTCGATGATGTCCTCGATGTCCTCAATGCCCACGGAGAAGCGGACAAGGTCGGAGGGCACGCCGGCGGCGATAAGCTCAGTTTCCGAGAGCTGACGGTGGGTGGCGTTTGCCGGGTGAAGCACGCAGCTGTGGGCGTCCGCCACATGGGTTGCGATTATGGCAAGGTGAAGGTTTTTCATAAAGACCTCCGCCGCGGCTCTGCCGCCCTTGATGCCGAAGGAGACGACGCCGCAGGAGCCCTTGGGAAGATATTTTTTTGCCAGCTCATGGTATTTGTTGCCGGGCAAGCCGCAGTAATTGACCCAAGCAATTTTCTCGTGGGCTTGAAGGAATTCCGCAACCGCTTGGGCGTTTTCGCAGTGGCGCTTAATGCGGACGTGGAGGGATTCCAGCCCCAAGCCCACAAGATAGGAGTTTTGCGCCGAGGCGGTGGAGCCAAAGTCACGCATCAGCTGGGCTGTTGCCTTGGTGATAAAGGCGCCCTCCAGGCCGAAGCGCTCCGCATAGATAATGCCGTGATAGCTGTCGTCCGGGGTGGTAAGTCCGGGGAATTTTTCCGCGTTTGCAAACCAGTCGAACTTGCCCGCGTCAACGATGGCGCCGCCCACGCCGGAGGCGTGACCGTCCATGTATTTTGTGGTGGAGTGGGTGACAATATCCGCGCCCCATTCGATGGGACGGCAGTTGATGGGTGTTGGGAAGGTGTTGTCAACAATCAGGGGCACACCATGGGCGTGAGCCGCCTTTGCAAAGCGCTCAATGTCCAAAACCGAGAGGGCGGGGTTTGCAATGGTTTCGCCGAAAACTGCCTTTGTGTTGGGGCGGAAGGCGGCGGCAAGCTCCTCCTCCGTGCAGTCGGGGGTGACGAAGGTGAAGTCAATGCCCATTTTGCGCATGGTGACATTGAAAAGGTTATAGGTTCCGCCGTAGATGGCGGCGGAAGAAACGACGTGGTCGCCGGCTGAGCAGATGTTGAAAACCGAGAAGAAGTTTGCCGCCTGCCCGGAGGAGGTCAGCATTGCGGCGCTTCCGCCCTCAAGAGCGCAGATACGGGCGGCAACATAGTCGTTTGTGGGGTTTTGGAGGCGGCTGTAGAAGTAGCCGTTTGCTTCGAGGTCAAAGAGTTTTCCCATGTCCTCGCTGGTGTCATACTTAAAGGTGGTGCTTTGGATAATCGGAATTTGGCGTGGCTCACCGTTTTTCGGGGTGTAACCCGCTTGTACGCATTTTGTTCCTTGTCCGCTCATTTTATTATTCCTCCGTTTTTCATTTGACCCGTGCCGTCTGTTGGGGAACTGCCGAGCCTATAATTTCTTTATTTCTTTCAAGGGGGCGGGAGAGGTCCAGTTTTCCAATGCTTTGTACCTCCGCGCCCTCGATAAGGATTTTTACGCTTTCGATGCCCGCAAGATTTGTAAGTGAATTAACCAGTGAATAGACCGCAAGCTTTGCTTCCTCCGGCGATAAGCGTCCCTCGGAAAGAAAAGCCTTTGAAAGGCTGACGGTGCAAATTCCGTCTTGGGTGTAGGCGGAAAGCAGCACGGTGTCTTTGGGGATTGCACTGCGGAGTAGCGGGTTTTCCGTGCCCCGCAAAAGCTCATCCAAAATTTCCCGCTCCGGGGAATTGTCCTCGTTCAGGGTGATGCTTCGGTATTCCGCGCTGAGCAGGTTTTCGGAAAGCTTGGGAAAATAGAGCTTGATTTGCACCTTGTCGGGGCTTGTTACGCCGTCGAACAAAAGGGCGTCCTCGCTTGAAAGCCGCTCCGTGATAAGCTCACTGCCAACGCAGATTGAGGTGTAGTTGACCTGCTTTAAGGAGCACATGCTAAGGGTGATGCAAAAATCCGCAAGTGTTTTTTGGATGCCGCTAAGGTCAAGGTAAGCCTTGTTCATGTAGACCGTGACCGTGTCGCCATCCAAGACGGCGTCCAGAATTTTTACGCCCTTGGGCAGTGCCGATGTCAGCCTTTCGTCCCCCGGCGCTCGGGAAAGGGCATAGACAAGACCCAAAACCGGGTCGGCGCTGTCACTGAGGGAAATTTCCTCGGAGCCCAAAAGCCTTCCCCCGTCTTGATGCTCCGGTTTTATGAGGCGATAGACGGAGATTGTGTTTCCGTCCCCAATAATCGGTTTTTTCTCGTTGCAGGCGAAAAGTGAAAAAATCAGGATAAGGGCAAGCCCAATGGGTATCAGTCGTTTTTTCATGATATGTCCTCCCCTTGGGTAAAGGCGGGGAAGCTGACGGTAAAGCGGGTTCCGCCCTCGCCGGATTTTTCAACGCTTATTTCGCCCTTGTGGAGCCGCACGGCGTCGTAGACAATGGAAAGCCCCAAGCCACTGCCGCCCGCCTCACGGGAGCGTGCCTTGTCCACCCGATAAAAGCGGGAGAAAATGTTTGGAACGTCCTCCTCGGGGATGCCGATGCCGGAATCCTCCACCACCAGCAGCACGGAATTGTCCTGCTTGAAAAGCTTGATGTTGACGCTGCCGCCGGGGAGATTATATTTGATGCCGTTCTCCGCAAGGTTAAAGATGATGCGGTAGATAAGGTCCTCGTTGCCGTAGATGATGCAGCCCCGCCCGATTTCCGTGGTGATTTTGATTTGCCTGTCCGCCGCCAAGGGTGAGAGCAGGTGCAGGGTTTTTTCAAGCACATGGCGAAGCTCCAAGCGCTCCCTTGCGATATCCACATGGCTGTCCATTTTTGTAAGGCTGAGCAGCTTTTCCGTTGTGCGCTGAAGCCGCTCCGCCTCGTTGCCGATGTCGGTGACGAATTCGCGCATTGTGGAAATGTCCATATTGTCGGCGTTTACGATGCTGTCCGACAGCAGACGGATGGAGGCAAGGGGAGTTTTAAGCTCGTGGGAGGCGTCGGAAACGAAACGTCGCCGCAGCTCCTCCGTGTCCTTCAGCCGCTGGGTAAGGGCGTTAAATTCGTCGCCCAAGGCGGTAAGTTCGTCGTGGCCGCCGGTTTTGATGCGGTGGTCGTAGTCACCCTCGGAGACGATTTTTGTGGCACGGACAAGGTCGGTTATGCGCAGGGTCAGCGCTCGGCTGAAAATGAACATAAGGACGATTGCCATAGCGCCCAGCAAAAGTGAGATGTTTCGAAGGTTTGTTTGGATGCCGCTGATAAGCTGGGCTTGCTGGGAGTCGTATTCATATAGATAAACGGCGCCGATGGTAATGCTGCCGTTGCGGATTGGCATTGCTTCTCTTGTCATAAAGGCACGTCCGTCATAGACAGAGTGGCAGATGACTTTTCCCGAAAGCGCATTGTAAATTTCAGGAAACAGGGCGTAGCGGGAAAGCCCCGGGTCGTAGCTTGAGGTATCAAAAAGCACTCGGGCGTTTTCATCGGTAACGATAACCCGAGTGAGGGAGCGCAAATCCAAAAGCCCCATAACCTCGCTGACCGTTTCGCCCGTAAGCCTGTCAGACGCGGAGAGCGCCGAGGACATTATCCCCGCTTGGTTTTGGAGCGCCGCCTCCTTTGAGGAAAAAACAAGGTCACGGGAGACAATGGTGGGATAGGTGTTAAGCAACGCCAAAAGCCCGGCAATAAGCGCAAGAAAGGTGGTGGCAAATTTGAATTGAACGCTGTGGGTAATGGAGCTGACAGCAAAAGGCTTTTTCACCGCGCCGCCTCCTTCCCATGGGTGGATAATATTTGGGTGGAAATATTGTAAAGCATTATTGGGGAAATGTAAAGTAAATACGCAA
>JAVVZC010000046.1:0-8312 GCA_036650755.1 Oscillospiraceae bacterium | reverse complement strand
TCCCTTAGCAGGGGAGCCCCTTCGGCCTCTTGGGTACTTCTCCAAGCCGAAAATTTTTTGCTGCTTTTTTGAAATTTTGGCACAAGCGCCGCCGTTTGCTGCAAAGCGGGACTGGGCTGGTCGTTTTGCCGAAAACGAGATGGCGGAGAGAGTGGGATTCGAACCCACGGATGCTTGCGCATCGCCGGTTTTCAAGACCGGTTCCTTCGACCACTCGGACATCTCTCCGTTTCGGTCGCTTTGGTATAATAGCATAATATTACAGCTCTGTCAACCGATTTTCACCAAATCTTTTGTCTCTTTTGTGAGCTACCGCCGCCTTTTCCGCCTTTATATTGTAATTATTCTGTTCTTATATTAAGTTAAAGTAAAGAAATTGTGTCTTTGCTTGAAATGCTGTTGAAATTCGGCTATAATAGTACGACTTGCAAATTGCTTTGGCAAAATTATATTATTTGCACCACAAGAGGAAAACCATCTATGCGAGACAACATTTTCATTAAAGGCGCAAGAGAAAATAACCTTAAAAATATAGATTTGGAAATCCCCCGGGACAAGCTTGTCGTGTTCACCGGGCTTTCGGGCAGCGGAAAATCCTCCCTCGCCTTCGACACCATCTACGCCGAAGGCCAGCGGCGCTATGTGGAGTCCCTTTCCTCCTACGCCCGCCAGTTTTTGGGACAAATGGAAAAACCCGACGTGGACTACATCGAGGGGCTTTCCCCCGCCATATCCATCGACCAAAAAACCACCTCCCGCAACCCCCGCTCCACCGTTGGCACCGTCACCGAAATCTACGACTACCTTCGCCTTTTGTGGGCACGCATCGGCGTTCCCCACTGCCCAAAGTGCGGCAAGGAAATCAAGCAGCAAACCATCGACCAAATAATCGACCAAATTATGCTTCTGCCTGAGGGCACAAGAGTTCAAATTTTGGCGCCCATCGTCCGTGCCCGCAAGGGCGAATACCTTAAGGTATTCGAGGACGCGCGAAAAAGCGGCTACGCCCGTGTCCGTGCCGACGGCAGTATCTACGACCTTGCCGAGGAAATCAAGCTTGACAAAAACAAAAAGCACACAATCGAGGTTGTGGTTGACCGCCTTTCCGTTAAGGCGGACGCCACCCGCCGCATTACGGACTCCGTTGAAACAGCGGCGGCTCTTGCCGGCGGTCTTGTAATAATCGACATTCCCGACGAAAAGCGGGAGCTGCTTTTTTCCCAAAACTACGCCTGCGAGGACTGCGGCGTCTCCATTGAGGAGCTTACCCCCCGCATGTTTTCCTTCAACAACCCCTATGGTGCCTGCCCCACCTGCACCGGGCTTGGCGTTCAGCTTCGGGCAAAGCCGGAGCTTATCATCCCAAACCCCGCTCTCTCCCTTATGGACGGCGGCATCACAGCCAGCGGCTGGGGAAACATCCGCAACGACGGCATTTCCCGCATGTACTTCGAAGCCCTTGCAAAAAAATACAAGTTCAAGCTGACCACCCCCATCCGTGAGCTGTCCGACGAAATTGTGGACATCATCCTCTACGGCACAAGGGGCGAAAAGCTTAGCCTAAGCTATGACCAGCCCCGTGGCAAAGGCATCCTAAACCAAGCCTTTGAGGGCATTGCAAACAACATTGAGCGCCGCTACCACGAAACTCAAAGCCCCGCCATGCGCAGTGAGCTTATGCAGTGCATGGGCGAATACGACTGCCCCGACTGCCACGGACTTCGCCTTAAAAAAGAAGCTCTCGCCGTCACCGTGGGCGGCATCAGCATCTCCGACTTTTCCACCATGTCCGTCACAAACGCACTAAAATTTGTTGAGGGCTTGGTGCTTTCACCCCGAGACAGCATGATTGCCGACCGCATCCTTAAGGAAATCCGCGAACGTTTGGGCTTTTTACAAAGCGTGGGGCTTCAATACCTGACCCTTTCCCGTGGGGCGGGCAGTCTTTCCGGCGGCGAAAGCCAGCGCATTCGCCTTGCCACCCAAATCGGCTCCTCCCTTGTGGGCGTGCTCTACATTTTGGACGAGCCCAGCATCGGGCTTCACCAGCGGGACAACGCAAAGCTTCTTCAAACCCTGCGTAACCTTTGCGACCTTGGCAACACGCTTATTGTGGTGGAGCACGACGAGGAAACCATGCAGAGCGCCGACTACATCGTCGATATCGGCCCCGGCGCGGGAATTCACGGCGGCGAGGTGGTTTGCGCCGGCTCCTATGACGACATCTGCGCCTGTGAGCGCTCCATTACAGGTCAATATTTAAGCGGCAAGCTCTCCATTCCCATCCCCGAAACCCGAAAAAAAGGCAGTGGAAAAAGCCTTGTCATTCGGGGCGCAAGAGAAAACAACCTTAAAAACATCACCGCAAAAATTCCCCTTGGCGTCCTCACCTGTGTGACCGGCGTTTCCGGCAGTGGCAAATCCTCGCTTATCAACGAGGTGCTCTACAAAACCCTTGCCGCCGAGCTGAACCACGCAAAGGTTCGTGCCGGCAAGTCCGACGGCGTTGAGGGACTTGAATTTCTTGACAAGGTCATAAACATCGACCAAAGCCCCATCGGCAGAACGCCCCGCTCCAACCCCGCCACCTACACCGGGGTTTTCAACGAAATCCGTGACATTTTTGCCGCCACCCAAGACGCAAAGCTTCACGGCTATTCCTCCGGTCGCTTCTCCTTCAACGTCCGCGGCGGTCGCTGCGAAGCCTGCTCCGGTGACGGACTCCTAAAAATCGAAATGCACTTTCTCCCCGACATCTACGTCCCCTGCGAGGTCTGCAAGGGCAAGCGCTACAACCGTGAAACCTTGGAAATCCGCTACAAGGGCAAAAACATCTCCGAGGTTTTGGATATGACCATCGAGGAGGCGGCGGACTTCTTCCAAAACCTTCCAAAAATCAAAAACCACCTCCAAACTCTCTGCGAGGTTGGCTTGGGCTACATCAAGCTTGGTCAGCCCTCCACCACGCTCTCCGGCGGCGAAGCCCAGCGCATCAAGCTTGCCACCGAGCTTTGCAAACGAAGCACCGGCTCCACCGTCTACATTTTGGACGAGCCCACAACAGGGCTTCACGTTGCGGACGTCCACAAGCTTACGGACATGCTGGACAGGCTTGTTGGCGCGGGCAACACCGTTATCGTCATTGAGCACAACCTTGACGTCATCAAAACCGCCGACTACATCCTTGACCTTGGCCCCGAGGGCGGGGATTTGGGCGGTGAAATCGTTTTTGCGGGCACGCCCGAGGACTGCGCAAAATGCGAAAAAAGCTACACGGGTCAATTTCTAAAAAAGCTACTCTCATAATACGGAGGAAAAAATATTGTCACTGTTAGAAACGCTTCAACAGACCGAGCTTGGAAAAGTCATTGCCACCTTCTTTATCTCCATGATGCCAATCCTTGAGCTTCGCGGCGCCATTCCCATGGGCGTTACTATGGGCTTGGGTCATTGGCAGTCCATGGTCATAAGCGTTGTGGGGAACATGGTTCCCGTCCCCTTTATCATCATCTTCATCCGAAAAATCTTCACCTGGCTCCAATCAAAAAGTCCAAAGCTTGAACACATGGTCACTTCCCTTGAGGCAAAAGCCGAGGGCAAGTGGGACAAGGTTCGCAAATATGAGCTTTTGGGGCTTACCATCCTTGTCGCCATTCCACTTCCCGGCACAGGCGCATGGACAGGCGCCCTCATTGCGGCGCTTATGGACATCCGCATGAAGTCCGCAATCCCCTGCATCTTCTTGGGCGTTGTTATCGCCGGGTTTTTAATCACAGGTCTAACCTTTGGTTTCACCGCAATTTTTAGCTGAGCCCAACAAAGCATTAACAATTTTCCCGCCTTCCCCGTAAGATGAGACGAAAGGGGAACTGGAAAATGGATATTTTACAAATTACACTGGCTTTTTTGCTCTCCCTGTCCATCATCTTACTTTTATGGTCAATCAAGGGCTTTCTGCTCCGACCCATAATCGGCAGTGGGGACGCCCGCGTCACCGTCACTCTCTCCGCCGATGGCGACGCAAAAAGGCTGGAGCACCTTATTTCCGGGCTGCTTTGGCTTGAAAAAAACGGCACCCTGCCCTCAGGCGTCATAATCGTTGACTGCGGGCTAACAGCCGAAGCCCTTGATCGGGCAAGGCTTCTTGAAAAAAAGCATCCTCAGCTTAGTCTCTGCCTTCCCCAAGAGCTGGAAAAACTAATCATACGGAGTTGCAAAAATGGAGGAAACACCTAACTACATAGAAATATCGGGTACGGTCAAATCCCTCATTTTTCAAAACGAGGAAAACGGCTACACCGTTATGAAGCTGGACACCGAGGACGGCGAGGAGCTGACAGTTGTTGGCTGCCTGCCCTTTGCAAATCCCGGTGAGCAGCTCATAATTCGAGGTGATTATGCGACCCACTCCGTCCACGGTCAACAATTCAAGGCGGAGTGGGCGGAGCGGCGCATGCCCTCGGGTGCAGACGCCATCTACAGCTATCTTGCCTCCCGTGCCATCCGTGGCATTGGCCCCGCAACGGCAACCCTTATCGTCAGCGAATTTGGCGACGAAACCCTTAAGGTAATCGAAAACCAGCCGGAAAGGCTTGCAAAAATTCGGGGCATCACCATGAAAAAAGCTCTGGAAATTTCCGATTTCCTAAAAAAGCAAATGGGCATCCGCCATCTCATGGAGTTTTTGAGCAATTTTTCCATCAAGCCCTTTATCGCCATCAGACTTTACCGTCTTTACGGCGACGAGTCCATGGAGCTTTTGCAGGAAAACCCCTACATAATCGCCACCGAGGAAATTGGCGCCAGCTTTGCCGAGGCGGATGCTCTCGCCCTTAACATGGGCTTTGACGACGACAACCCCCAGCGTGTTGCCGCCGCCACAATGTTTGAATTACAGCACAACGCCCGCAACGGTCACAGCTTCATCCCCGTGGAAAAGCTAATTCCCGCCACCTCCCAGCTAATAGACGTTCCCGCCCAAGCGGTGGAGGAAGCGATTGAGGTTTTGTGCGACAGCGGCGAAATTGTCCGCTCAAAGGTTTCCGACCGGGAGGCATGCTACCTTGCCTCCCTCTACGAGGCGGAAACCTATTCCGCGGAAAGAGTTCTCCAAATGTGCGCCACAAACCTCAAAGCCGACCCAAGGCTTGACGCCCTCATAGCGGAGGTTGAGGCGGAGCAATCCGTTTCCTACGCCGCCCTTCAGCGCCACTCCTTAAAAATCGCGGCACAGCAGCAAATCATGGTTCTGACCGGCGGGCCCGGCACGGGAAAAACCACCACAGTTCGTGCCATCGTGGCGCTTTTTGACAAATTGGGTCTAAAAACTCTGCTCACCGCCCCCACAGGCAGGGCGGCAAAGCGGATGAGCGAGCTTACGGGGCAGGAGGCGCAAACAATCCACAGGCTGCTTGAGGCGGGCTATTCCCCCGAGGGCAGTGAGCTTGTTTTTCGCCGTGACGAGGACGAACCCCTTAAATGCGACGCCATAATTTTGGACGAATGCTCCATGGTTGACATTTCCCTTTTCCGTGCTCTTTTGTGCGCCATGCCCGAAAGCTGCCGCCTTGTTATGGTTGGCGACGCCGACCAATTGCCCAGCGTGGGGCCGGGAAACGTGTTTCTTGACATCATCCGCAGTGGAGTTGTGGAGGCTGTTCGCCTGACGGAAATTTTCCGTCAAACCTCCCTCAGCCAAATTGTTGCCAACGCCCACATGATAAATCGGGGCGATTACCCGGATTTACAATCAAATTCAAGTGACAGCGACTTTTTCTTTCTTCGCCGCACAGACCCCGCCCAAGCGCTGGAAACCATTGTTTCCCTCTGCGCGGAGCGTCTGCCGAAAAAAATGGGCATCCCTCCCATGGACATTCAGGTGCTTAGCCCCACAAGACGGGGCGAGGCGGGCACAGTTCACCTGAACGAAATGCTTCAACGTGCCCTAAACCCTGCCTCCGCCGAAAAAAAAGAACGAAATTACGGTGAAATTGTCTTTCGCGAGGGCGATAGGGTGATGCAAATTCGAAATAACTATGATATAATATGGAATAAACCGGAGCAGATAGAATATCCTGCCCATGGTTTTGGCGAAAAGCTGCCCCTCATCACCATGGGTGAAAAGCCGGAGCACGGCATGGGCATTTTCAACGGCGACATCGGACGAATTCTCTCCATCGACTCCGAGTGCCAGCTCATGACCATCCTCTACGACGACAAGCTTGCCGTTTATCCCTTCGACCTGCTCTCCGAGCTGGAGCACGCCTTTGCCATGACCGTCCACAAATCCCAAGGCAGTGAATACCGCGCAGTCATTCTTTTGGCGCTGGACGGCTCCCCCCACCTTATGAGCCGCAGCATCCTCTACACCGCCGTTACAAGGGCGCGGGAGCTGCTCATCATCGTGGGCAACGACCGTGCGGTTTTCAACATGATAGACAGCCACAAAGTCACAAGACGTTACAGCGGGCTTCGCTCAAGGCTTGCAAATGCTTCCGACACCCCCTAAAAAAACTGCATACAGCATTTCAAATATTCTGCCGCCACAGCATTTTGCGTCGAAAGAGGTTTCAATTGTCGTACGTTGTGAGAGGAAGGTAGCGCCATGGGTATTATTTCCGGAATTTTGGACTTAGTTTTTCCGCCCCGTTGTGCCTTTTGCAGAAAAATCCTTAAAAGCGGCGAAAAGGGAATGTGCAAAAAGTGCATCTCCGAAATCAGCCGTACCCGCAAAGGAAGTCCCCGAAGCGGCGACTTCTTTTCCTGCTGCGTCTCCCCTCTCTACTACGAAAAAGAGGTTCGCAGTTCCATTCTCCGCTTCAAGTTCAACGACGCCTCCGCCTATGCGGACATCTACGGCGAGCTTATCGCCGACTGCGTCAGAGAAAACCTTGCCGGGCGTTACGACATCATCACTTGGGTTCCCCTTAGCGCCAAGCGTCTAAAAAAGCGGGGCTATGACCAAGCAATGCTTCTTGCCCTGTCCGCCGCCCTAAAAATGAACGACGTTGCCGTGGAGCTGCTCATAAAGCACACCGACGTCCCCGCCCAATCCGGCGTTGGCAGTGAGGAGCGCCGCCGCGCAAACATCAGCGGCGTCTATAAAGTCCGTGATGAGGACTTGGTTCGGGGAAAGCGCATCCTCCTTATCGACGACATCATCACCACAGGCGCAACACTCTCCGAATGCGCGAAAACCCTTAAACTTTCCGGTGCGGAGGAAATTATCTGCGCAACTCTTGCCCAAACCAGAGAATAGAAAGTTCCAAAGCTGTCAAAGCTTTCATAGAGGTGTAACTAATGATATTTTTCGAAAGAGACATTGCAATCGACATGGGCACCGCCAGCATTCTGGTCTACACCAGCGGCAAGGGCGTCATCCTTCGGGAGCCAACAGTTGTTGCAGTTGACAAAAATACAGGCAAGCTCCTAAAAGTTGGCGAGGACGCCCAAAAAATGCTGGGGCGCACCCCCGCAAACATCGTCTCCATCCACCCAATTTTTTCGGGCGTTGTCTCGGACTACGACATGACCGTCCGCATGCTAAAGGAGCTTATCCAGCGCATCACCTCCTTTAGCCTGTTCAAGCCCCGGGTGGTAATTTGCGTGCCGGGCAGCATTTCCGGCGTTGAGGAACGTGCCACCATCGACGCCTGCATCGAAGCGGGCGCCCGAAAGGTCTATCTTTTGGAGTCCTCCGTTGCCACAGCCATGGGCAGCGGTGTTGATATCGGCAAGCCGGACGGCAACTTTGTCGTGGACATCGGCGCCGGCACAACCGAGGTCGCCGCCGTCTCCCTAAACGGCGTTGTGGAAAGCGAGTCCATCAAAACCGCCGGCAACGCATTTGACGAAGCCATTGTCAAATACATACGCCGCAAGCACAACCTCCTAATCGGGCTGCGCACAGCCGAGGAGGTCAAGCTTTCCATCGGACACGCCTACAAAATCTCCGAGCCAAAAACCGAGGAAGTCAAGGGTCGCTGCCTTATGACAGGGCTGCCCCGCGCAGTTGAAATCGACACCAACGACGTTGCCGAAGCTCTCCAAGAGCCTCTTGAAATCATTTTGGACGCCGTGCAAATGGTTTTGGAGCGCACACCGCCTGAGCTTATCGCGGACATCTCCAAAAACGGCATCATCCTCTCCGGCGGCGGAAGCCTTGTTCCCGGCATAGATAAGCTCCTTAACGCCAAAACAAACATCCGCGTCGGCGTTGTTGACGACCCCATCTCCTGCTCTGTCTACGGCGCGGGAAAAGCCCTCTCAAGACTCTCCGAAATGGACGAGGGCATGATAAATCTTGCAAGAAC
>JAVVZC010000045.1:0-8388 GCA_036650755.1 Oscillospiraceae bacterium | reverse complement strand
CCTCACGGGATTTTAAGTCCCGGGTGTCTACCTATTCCACCACACCGGCAGGGTGTTTTGCGGAAAAATATGCACGTTACATGTTAGCACGGGAGGGCTGTGATGTCAAGCCTTTGTGGCGCTTCACGGGCGTTTGCCGGGCTGAAAAAGAGGGGGCAAATTCTTGGGGGCTTGCAAAACTATTGCTCATGGGGGAGTTTTCTGCTATAATAATATAATTGAGCAGAAAATTATCAAGAGCGCTTATGGGAGGTCGGGATGAAACACAATTACTGGAAAACGCCCCAAGGCGGCTGCGAAATCCCGGAGGCTCTTACAAGGGCGGGCTACGCTCCGCTTTTGGCGTCCATCCTCTCTGCACGGGGCATAAAAACCCCGGAACAAGCCCGTGAATTTTTGGAGCGGGGGGAAAAGCTTCTTTGCGACCCCTTCCTCCTTACCGATATGCAAAAAGCCGTTGACTGCATTAACGCCGCCATTGAGCGGGGCGAAAAAATCGCCATTTACGGCGATTACGACGTTGACGGCATCACAGCCTCCTGCCTGCTCACCGACTATTTCAGGCGTCGGGGGCTGGACTGCGAAACCTATATTCCCGACCGCATGGACGAGGGCTACGGCGTTAACGTCGAGGCAATTTCCGCCCTTCACCGTCGGGGAGTTGGGCTCATTATCACCGTGGACTGCGGCATCACCGCAAAAGCCGAGGTGGAGCTTGCAAAAAGCTTGGGGCTTGAGGTCATCATCACCGACCACCACGAATGCCCTCAGACACTGCCGAACGCCGCCGCCGTTATCGACCCAAAGCGTCCGAATTCAAAATACCCCTTCGAGTCCCTTGCCGGAGTCGGAGTTGCCTTTAAGCTTGCCTGCGCGCTGGAGGGCAGCAGCTCCGCACTGCTTGCCGCCTATGCCGACCTTATCGCCGTGGGCACAATCGCGGACATTATGCCCCTTGTGGGCGAGAACAGACTTTTTGCCCACCGAGGCTTGGAAAAACTGCAAAACAATCCCCGCTTGGGCTTTGCCGCACTTTTGGAGGAGGCGGGCGCCTCACAAAAACCCCTCTCCGCCATGAGCGTCAGCTTCACAATCGCACCCCGAATTAACGCCGCGGGGCGGCTTTGCAAAACCGATGTTTCCGTCCGCCTGCTCCTTTCCGAGGACAGGGCGGAGGCGCAAAGCCTTGCAAAGGAGCTTTGCGAGCTGAACCACGCGCGTCAGGAGCTGGAAACCCATGTTTGGGAGGAGGCTTTGGAGCGACTTCAAAAAAACCCGCCCCGAGGCCCCATAGTTTTGGAGAGCGAAGCTTGGCACCCGGGCGTTACGGGCATTGCCGCCTCCCGACTGGCGGAGGATTTTGAACTGCCCTGCATCATGCTTTGCGTTGACGGCGACACAGCAAAGGGCTCCTGCCGCAGCTATGGCGACTTCAACCTTTTCGACGCGCTGACCGCCTGTTCGGAGCTGCTTTGCGGCTTTGGAGGTCACGCCTTCGCGGCGGGGCTAAACATCAAAACCGATAAAATCGACGAATTTCGTCTGGCGCTGGGAGAGTATTACAGCCAGCATCTTCCAAACATCACCCCAACCTTGGAGCCCGAAATTTTGCTCCCCGACCTTCGCCTTTTGGATACCGAGGGCGTTTCCGCCCTGAGCGAGCTGGAGCCCTGCGGCAAGGAAAATGCCCGCCCCCTCATGTGCATCTGCGGGGCACAGCTCCAAAGCCTTACACCCATCGGAAACGGCAAGCATCTTCGACTGCGTGTTTCAAAAAACGGTCAGCGGATTGACGGAGTGTTTTTCTCTCACACGCCCCAAGATTTAAACGTGGCGGAGGGGGACACAATCGACCTTTGCTTCATCCCCCAAATCAACGAATATCGGGGACGCTCCGATGTTCAGCTCCTTATCTCCGACCTGCGGCCGGCGTTTGAGCTTCAGCTCTGCCAAGACATCTTGGCTGACAAACAGCTTGCAAATCGACTGCTTTTGCCCTTTCGCCCCAATCGGGATGAAATGGGCGAGACTTGGAACATAATAAAGCATCACGGCGGGCGCTTACAGCTTTCACTGACGGAGCTTTTCGAAAACAAGGATTTTGGCGGCATGTCGGCGACAAAGCTGTGCCTTTCCCTAAAAATATTTGACCAGCTGGGGCTTGCGGGCATTGAGCTTTCGGACGGGAAGCTAAGCTTTGCCTTTCGGGCGGGCGCTCCAAAAACCAAGCTGACAAATTCAGCCCTTTTCCGTCTGCTTTGGCAGACAAACCAAGAGGAAAACAAGGCGACAGCCTCAAAAAATAAATAAAAAGTATCCTGTACTGCATTGCGCTATACAGAATACAAGCAGTACGAGGTAAAGATTATGTATGAAGACAAGGTTCCTGAGCGGCATACGCCCCAAGAATTATATGAGCAGCTCCAAAAGAGCGTGCTGGAAATGAACCCCACGGCGGATATGGGGCGAATTCATGCTGCCTACGAATGCGCGGCGCTTGCCCACAGCGGGCAAAAACGCAAGGACGGCTCCGAATACGTTACCCACACCATAGCCGCGGCACAAATCTGCGTTGAAATGGGTCTGGACGAGGACTCAATCATCGCGGCACTGCTCCATGACTGCATTGAGGACACCTCCCTCACCCACGACGACCTTGCAAAGCAATTCGGCTCAACGGTTGCCGACATTGTTGAGGGCGTTACAAAGCTGACGCGCGTCCAATACACCAGCAAAGAGGACGAGCAGATGGAGAACATGCGCAAAATGCTCATGGCGATGGCGAAGGACATTCGTGTCATCCTCATAAAAATTGCCGACCGTCTCCACAATATGCGCACCATGGAATACCAAAGCCTTGACAAGCAACGCACAAAATCCCTTGAAACCATGGAAATTTACGCCCCCATCGCCCACCGCTTGGGCATGCAGCGTGTTAAGTGGGAGCTGGAGGATTTATCCCTCCTCTACCTTGACCCCATTGGCTACAACGAAATTACGGAAACCCTTAATGAGCGCATGGACTCCTTGGAAAGCTTCATGACAAACGTGGGACAGCGCATTAAGGCACGGCTGGACGATTGGGGCATAAACGGCAGAATTTCAAGCCGAATTAAGCATATTTACAGCATTTATCGCAAAATGTACTCACAAAAGAAGGAAATTTACGAAATCCTTGACCTCTGCGCTTTTCGGGTCATTGTTGACAATATTGCCGACTGCTACAATGTTTTGGGGCACATCCACGACATGTTTAAGCCTCTGCCGGGCAAATTTAAGGACTATATCAGCACCCCAAAGCCCAACATGTATCAGAGCATCCACACCACCGTTATCGGCTCCGAGGGCATACCCTTTGAGGTTCAAATCCGCACCCGTGAAATGCACCACACCGCCGAATACGGCATCGCCGCCCACTGGAAATACAAATCCGGTGAGCAGGGCGTTAAGCTGGGCGATGAGGAAAAATTCGCTTGGATACGCCGACTTTTGGAGGCACAGCAGGACAGCGACGCTCAGGACTTTTTCCACGACCTGAAAATTGACATGTTCTCCGACGAGGTTTTCGTTTTCACCCCTCAGGGCGACGTTATCAACCTGCCCGCCGGGGCAACCCCCATCGACTTTGCCTATGGCATCCACTCCGCCATCGGCAACCACATGATTGGCGCAAAGGTCAACGGACGTATGGTTTCCTTCGACACCATCCTCCAAAACGGCGATATTGTTGAGGTTCTCACCTCAAAATCCTCCACAGGCCCCAGCAGAGACTGGATGAAGCTGGCAAAAAGCGGCGCCGCACGGTCAAAAATCAAGCAGTGGTTCAAAAAAGAAAAACGTGCTGACAACATCATCCACGGAAAATCCTCCTTTGAGTCCGAGCTTCGTCAGGCGGGCATCACAATGGCGACAATCATGGACGAGGAGCTGTTTCCCCTTATTCTCAAAAAGCTGGCGGTCACCTCCATGGACGACGTTTACGCTTCAATCGGCTACGGCGGCATGACAGCCACCCGCGCCGTGAACCGTATCAAGGACGAAATCCTTAAAAGCCAAAAGCTGGCTCCCAAAACCACGGTGGAGCGCATCACCGAGCGGGCGGAAATCCGCAAGGCTCAGGTTTCGGAAAAGCACGCAGTCCACGGCGTTTTGGTGGAGGGGCTGGACAACTGCCTTGTAAAGTTTTCCCGCTGCTGCACCCCTGTTCCCGGGGACGATATTGTTGGCTTTATCACCCGCGGTTACGGCGTTTCCGTCCACCGCACCGACTGCAAAAACTACATCCAAGGGCGGGATAACCCGGAGGACGGCGGGCGTTGGATTAACGTAAGCTGGACTGAAAGCGCCTCCGAAAGCTATGTCACCACCATAAAAATCCTTGCAAGAGAGCGCAGTGGCTTCATTATGGACATCGCAATGGTGCTAAATTCTCTTAGCGCAAAGGTGCTTAGCTTGGCGGCAAGAGATGTGGACGGCGCCCGTTCCACCGCAACAGTTACCTTGGAAGTTAAAAGCCTTTCGGATTTGGACATCATCATAGCACGCCTGCGCACTGTTGCCGGCGTTTCGGAAATCACCCGAGCAGGGGACTAAAGCAGGAGGAATTTACATGCTTATAAAACAATTTACCTTGGGGCACATCCAAACAAATTGCTACATCGTGACTGACGAAAAAACGCTTGAATGCGTGGTCATCGACCCGGGCGACGAGAGCAACACCATCATGGACTACCTTGAAACAAACAAGCTCAAATGCCGCTTCATCCTTTTGACCCACGGACATTTTGACCACACCGGCGCGGTGGATGGCGTGCATGAGCAAACAGGCGCCCTTGTCTGCATGAGCGAAAAGGACGTAAAGAAAAAAATCACCGAAATCGGCTACAAATTCAGCCCTCCGAAAAGCACCCAGTTTTTGTCCGAGGGGGATGTTATCACCCTTGGCGCGCTGGAGTTTGACGTTATCGAAACACCGGGGCATTCCGAAGGCGGGCTGACCTTCCGCTGTGAAAACGCTCTTTTCACCGGGGACACCCTGTTTCGGGATTCCTGCGGCAGAACGGATTTGCCCGGCAGTGACGGCAAGGCAATGATGAATTCCCTGCGCAAGCTCTATAATCTGGAGGGAGACTATGAGGTCTATCCGGGTCATATGGAGGTTAGCTCCCTTGAAAGAGAGCGCAAATTCAACTACTTCATGCAAAGCGCAACAGAATAAAAAAAGCGCCCTCCACGGAGGGCGACTTTTTTTATTTGCTTTGGGGCGTCTTTTTTATTGAAGGGCGGAGAGGTAGTCTTGGATGGTTTCGATTTTTCCAAGGGCGGAGAGGGAGAGGTTTTCGAAGCTGAATTTTGCCCGGGCAAGCTCCAAAATGTTTTCCCTTGTAACGGCGTCATAGTTTGCGATGACTTCCTCGGTGGTCAGGCATTTTCCCAGCACCAAAAGGCTGTTGCCAAGCTTTATCATGCGGGAGGAGGTGGATTCAAGCCCCATGACAAGGGAGGATTTTGCCTGCTCTCTTGCCCGGGAAAGCTCATCCTCGGAAACGCCGTTTTCGGAGAAAATCCGAAGCTCCTCGCCGATTAGCTTAAGGGCACGCAGCTCGGTATCCTTGCTGACGGCGGTGGCGATGCCCAAAAGTCCGCAGTCCGCAAAGCTTTGCTGGAAGGAATAGATGGAGTAGCAAAGCCCGAATTTTTCCCTTATGTTTTGGAAAAGGCGGGAGGAAACGCCGCCGCCCAAAATGGTGCTGAGAAGGTTCATGGCAAAGCGGTCGTCGCTTGTGGCGGCGTCGGTGGGGAAGGCAAGGCAAAACTGGTTTTGCTCCGTTTTTTTGCGGCGAAGGGTTCTGCAAACGGAATATTCCGCCTTTTTCGCCGGCTTTGCCTTGGATTTTGGGAGAGCGGAAAAACGCTCGCTAATTTGGGCTATGTGTTCATCTGTGAAGCTGCCGCAAAGGGAAACAACAATGTTTCCGGCGGTGTAGTGGCTTTCCTTGTATGCCTTGAGGGAGGCACCCGTCATGTTGGCAAGGGTGGAGGGGCGACCCAAAACCGGGCGACCCAAAGCGCCCTTGAAGGCACCGGAGATAAGGCGCTCGTAGCAAAGGTCGTCGGGGGTGTCCTCATACATGCCGATTTCTTCAAGGATTACGCCCCGCTCGCTCTCTGTTTCCGCCTCGTCAAAGGCGCAGTCGAAAAACATTTCGCAGAGCAGCTCAATGGCGCGGCTCAGATGAGTGTCCAAAACCTTGGCGTAAAAGCAGGTGGACTCTCTGGTGGTGTAGGCGTTGATTTGCCCGCCGATGGCGTCCATTTCGGAGGCAAGCTCCGACGCCGTGTGGTTTGCGGTCTGCTTAAAAAGCATGTGCTCGATGAAGTGGGCACTGCCGTTTTCGGTGGATTTTTCGCTTCGGGAGCCGGCATTTATGAAAATGCCGAAGGCGGCGGAGCGCACGGCGGGCATGTTTTCACGAACTATGCGGACACCGTTTTTGAGGCTTATGACTTCATGCATTGTGTTGTACTCCGTTTCAAAAAAACTGATAAAAGCTTTAAACGCCCCGGTTGCAGCCCGAAAACTGCCGCCGGGGCGTTTTGTAATAAACTTAGAACTGGCGGAAATTACTGCCGTCCGTGTTCACGGCGAAAAGTGTTTCGCCGCCGGGGGCAAAGCGGTCACGGCAAAAGACCGAGTTGCCGCAGACGTTGATTTCGTAGGTGAGGTAGTAAATTTCGCCGCCGGCGGGGCTGGGGTTAATAAGGCTTGTTTCGTTTGCACTGCCAAAGCCCAAGGAAACCAAGCTTATGTTGGAAAGCAAACTGTTTTCGTTGCGGTTTAAGGTGAAGTAGTAGCAGCTGTTGTCGGTGACAAGGGCTTTCACCCGTGCGCCTTCGACCAAAAGCTCTGTAAAGCTTTGGTTGTATTTTGTGGCGGAAATACCGTCAAGTGTGCCGTCGGGGAAGTCGCCCTCGCTGTCACGAAGGGAGAGGAAAACCTTGTCGCCCACAAGCTGCATACCCTGGATTATTGCGGTGCCGCCTGTGCGCTCGGTGGTGAATTCGTCCATGGTGGGCATGTCGGGCGGAGCGCCAAAGATGCAGTTTTGGTTTTTGCCGTCCAGAGAGCAGGTGAAGATGGCAACGTGGTCATAGGCGGAATAGCTGGGGTTAAAGAGGGCAATGGCGTAGCAAAGCTTGCTGCCGTCCGTTGAAAAATATGTGGGGCGGTTGCCCAAATCAGCGACGATAATTTCATCGCTGTTGCCGCCGATTTTGTGGCGGATAAGCTGGAGGGGGCGACTGTAGCTGACCTTCACAGGGGGAATTGAGCTGGCGGCAGCGGCGGGGGAGGAAAGGTAGCTTGAGGGGACGGCTGTTTTTGAGGAGCCGATGAAATACATGTAGCCGTCAATGATTGTGAAGCCGCTGTAGGCGGAGCAGTAGGCAGAGTTGAAGTCGAAGGTGGCTGTGTTGCCGGCAGAGGTTTCAACATAAAGACTGCCGCCTGTTGGCGCTTCCGCCAGCTCCTGCTTAAGCCCGGAGCCGTCGGGGGCGCAGGAATAAACGCATTCGTAGATGAGGGGATCGCCAAATCCGCTGCCGGTATAGGCAGAGGTTTTGCCTGTTTCCGCAACGAAATAGAGCCGTCCGTTCCAAAAATTCAGGCTTTTGACTGTGGCGGCGGTGCCGTTTGCAGTCTGATTGGCTTTGCGGGAAACGCCGCTGTAGATTTTTTGGGCGGGCTTATCGCCGTTCTTGCTCCAAATGGCGGAGTTTTTTACGTAAAAGAGCTTGCTGCCGTCCTGAACCACAAAGCCGCCGGACTGGATATTACCGGAGCTGTTACTTGGCTTGCCGCTTGTGGCAAGGGTGGAGGCGGTTTCGCCGCCCTCCTCCGAGGGGAGGGGAGAAGCTTCGGGAAGCTTAAGCTCGCCCGAGGGGGTGGGAAGAACGGGGGCGGAGGGCGCAGCGCTCTCGCCGGGGAGGTTTTTGATAGCTTCGCAACCCGCAAACATGGATATTGTAAGGCACATTGCAGTTAGTAGAGCAAAAATCTTTTTCATAACAGCCTCCTTGAATGAGTTGTTTTGTTAAGCCTTTGAGTGGGCGGGGATTATAAAAAATATCGGGGCGGGGAATTTCCCGCCCCGATAAAACGTCTTGCTTTAATGGGTTTTAGACGAGGTTAAAATGGGAAAGTTCCATTTTTGCCTTGGTTATTTTGGAAAGACTTGCTTAGTCGATCATGCCCATTGCTTCACGCTCTTTGATGGCGTCCTTGCGGGAGAGGTTAACTCTGCCACGCTCGTCAACCTCAACAACCTTGACCCAAGTCATGTCGCCCACGTTGACAACGTCTTCAACTTTTTCGGTGCGCTTGAACTC
>JAVVZC010000044.1:0-8842 GCA_036650755.1 Oscillospiraceae bacterium | reverse complement strand
CCGCCTCCGCAAACATCCTCACCGCCGTCAGCGCCTCCGACAGCGTATTCCCACTGCTCCCCACCTCCAAAATCAATGACCCCGTGGACAATTGCTGATTATATCTCTCCTTTTTCAGCGCAATCGGTCTCACCAGCGTGGGATGCAAATTCACCACCGCGGATTGCAGATACAGCGCCAGCTTCAAATTTTCCTGCCAATTGGGGTGGGAAAGCCCGTTTGCCCCCGTCCCCGCAAGCATCATCACCTGCGAACAGGGCTGTCCTCCCGTTTCCGCAATTGTTTTGTAAACCACATCCCCGGTTCCGATGGCGTCCCTGTGCACGTCAAAAACAATTGCAATCTCCGGGTGCTCCGCCAAATGCCTTTCAACAGCCTCCCCGCTTCGCCCATAGGAGCCGGTGTAGCTGGGATAATCGTTTATCTGCCTGTCATGGATGACGCCAAGCCCATAGCTTTCAAGACAGGCGGCAAGCTCATCGCCCACCCGGACGATGTTATAGTTTGTGTCCTCTGTGCGAAAGCTGTCCGTAGGCGTGTAATTATCCAAGGCATCGGGCATATAAGCCTCACTGCTGTGGGTGTGCACTATCAAAATCTGCACTCCCTTTTTCGGAAGCCGCAGGCTGGGTCCCTCCGCCACCATGGCGCTCAAATTGACCTCCGCGCTTGTGTCGTTTGCAATCACCATCCCGCCCTCAATGGTTGTGGGCAGCACCACCTTGGGCGAAGGCACCGGCGGCTCCTCCCGCTTTGGAATTTTCACCTCCGAGGGAAAGGGCGGCATTTTTTCGTTTTCGTCCTCCAAGCCCGGCGGCAAGCTCTCCCCGGGTTTAGGGTCTGATGTCTCTGTATTTTTTTTCGGCGACTGCCAAATGCCCGCCGTTAAAAAGCTTTCATGTTCACTAAGCTCCGCAAACCATTGGCGTATTTTGGGGTTTGTGCCAATCGCCGCCAAGGCGCGCAGCCCGATTGCCAGCAGAACAAGCGTTGCAACTCCCTTTTTAAAGTTCACTTTCCCCCTCCTCGTCCATCAGCCATCATAGATTTTTATGCTTGTCTTGCGGCTTTGATACCTTTTCTGCCTTCGGCGGGGAGCTCAAAGTGAAAAAGCCCTCTCCCCTTTCACCCAAAACCATAAATCTGCAAGAAATTTGATTTACATAATGCAAGATTATTTGCAACCATTATGCATTATGTAAATCAATATCCACTTAATTACAGCAATATTGAAAATAAATATGGCAATACGTCTACACAAGATTGTGTTGAATTTGTGTTTATACATATAAAGAACAACCACATTTTGTGCATTTGTTTAGATTTCATCATTTTCGCTTAATAGTTTTGTACTAATTTGCTCTTGCTTTTGCACCCATTATTTGAATATAATAGGCTCACTGGGTAGGAGTGTGGCAAGCTATCTTGCAACTTCTCATTCAAAATAACTTTTAGGAGCGTATTATGACAAGACGTTCAAAAATAAATATCCTCATAATATGCGTTGTTTGTTTGCTCACCTGCGTGCTGAGCGGCTTCACCACCACCCAAGCAAGCGAAGCCGAAGCTCCCCATGACCGGGTGTCCCTGTTCATGAACGGCATCAAGGTCGCAGATGGTCTTTCCATCGAGGGCAGCACCTATGTGTCTCTCCGTAGCTTCACCGAAGTCATCGGAGTCGATGCAGACATCGCATGGGACGAGAAAACCTCCACCGCCACCGTCACAAGTGAGGGCTTGGAGCTCTCCGTTATTTCCGGCTCAAACTACATAAGCGCAAACGGTCGTTGCTTCTATCTTCCCCTTGGCGTCCAAAACTACAACGGCTCCGTTATCGTCCCCATCCGCGATCTTGCAAAGCTCTTTGGCGCAAGCGTTGAGTGGGACACCGAAAGCGCCTCCGTCTCCATCATTGCGGATGAGCTTGCCCCAATCGCCGCCGCTGACGTCACCTACAACAAGGACGACCTCTATTGGCTTGCCCGCATCATCAACGCCGAAGCCGGCAACCAACCTCTGGACGGCAAAATCGCTGTGGGAAACGTAGTCCAAAACCGTGTTGCCGACCCCACCTGCCCCGACACCATCTATGGCGTCATCTTCGATAACAAATTCGGCGTTCAGTTTTCCGTCACCACAAACGGTGCCATCTATGCCGAACCAAATGCCGAATCCCTTGTCGCCGCAAAGCTTTGCCTTGAGGGCTGCAACGTTGTTGGCAACTCCATCTACTTCGTCAACCCCGACATCGGCGTGTCCTCTTGGTTCGCCAAAACCCGTGCCTTCGTCGCCACCATCGGTGAACACGATTTCTATGCATAAGTTATAGACTTGCGGGAAAAAATATGCTATTATCACAGGGTGTACCAATCGGTATACCCTGTTTTGTTAATTTCTAAGGAGGGGCAGCAAGCCATGTTCAATAATCTCCGTGGGGCGATGAACGGTCGAAACGGCATCGACGCCCTCAGCATCGCAATTTTCGTCTTTGCCCTCATCCTAAACGCCCTTACCCGAATTTTTGGTTTTCCCCTGTTCGCCATCTGCGGCGTCGGACTTGCCATCTACGCAATCTGGCGGGTTTTCTCAAAAAATCTTGCCAAGCGCCGTGAGGAAAACTTCCGTTTCTCCCGCATTTTCGGCGACGCCCGGGAGAGCTTCAAAAATTGGCGTTTTCGCCGTTCCCAAAAAAAAGACTTCAAATTTTTCACCTGCCCCGGCTGCAAAAACAAGCTTCGGGTTCCCCGTGGCCGCGGAAAAATCAACATCACCTGTCCCCGCTGTGGTCAAAAATTCAGCGGCAAATCATAATTTCAAACGGAGGTTCCTATGCAGTCTATACTTCAAGACGGTTTCGCCGCCCTTAAGCTTCCGTTAAACGAAGAAATGTCCGCCCAATTCAAAACCTACTACGACTTCCTTACAGAGCAAAACGCCGTGATGAACCTTACCGCCATCAGCGGCGAGGAAAACGTGGCGAAGCTCCATTTTTTGGACAGCGTTGCCCTCTGCTCGGAGTTTAACTTCTCCGGCGTCTCCCTTATCGACGTTGGCACCGGCGCGGGCTTTCCCGGCGTCCCCCTAAAAATCGCCCTGCCAAACATTGCCCTCACCCTTTTGGACAGCCACCAAAAGCGGGTTTCCTTCCTCTCCCAACTTTGCGACAAGCTTTCCCTCACCGATGTCCGCTGCGTTTGCGCAAGGGCGGAGGAGGCGGATGAGCTTTACGGTGGCTTTGACATCGCCGTTTCCCGCGCCGTGGCACGTTTAAACATCCTTTGCGAGCTTTGCCTGCCCTTCGTTCACGTTGGCGGCTCCTTCATTGCCATGAAGGGTCCCGACTGCTCCGAGGAGCTTCAGGAGGCGGAAAAAGCAATCTCCGTCCTTGGCGGTGCCAACGCCCGCATAAAAAAATACATAATCCCCGGAACGGACATCACCCACAGCGCCGTTATCATCGACAAAATCCGCGCCACCCCCTATTCCTATCCCCGCCCCTTCGGCAAAATCAAAAAATCCCCCCTTTAGGGGTTTATCCTTGCCGCCCCAATTTTTTCGGCGACAATTTCCCAAAATGCGAAAGGAATGGTCACAAGCATGACAAATTTACCCGAGCTGTTTGGCTGTATGGCATTCAACGAAAGCGTAATGCGCGATCGTCTGCCAAAATCCGCCTTCAACGCTCTTAAAAACTCCATGGACATGGGCGAGCGGATGGACATTGCCACCGCAAACATTGTTGCAAACGCCATGAAGGACTGGGCAACCGAAAAGGGCGTTACCCACTACACCCATTGGTTCCAGCCCATGACAGGCGTCACCGCCGAAAAGCACGACAGCTTTCTTTCCCCCTCGGGCGGCGGCGGAATTATCATGGAATTTTCCGGCAAGGAGCTTATTCGTGGCGAGCCCGACGCTTCCAGCTTCCCCTCCGGCGGTTTGCGTGCCACCTTCGAAGCCCGGGGCTACACCGCTTGGGACCCCACCTCCTATGCCTTCATCAAAGATGGCGTGCTCTGCATCCCCACCGCTTTTTGCTCCTACGGCGGCGACGCTTTGGACACCAAAACTCCCCTGCTTCGCTCCATGGACGCCCTGAACACCCAAACAAAGCGCATTCTTCACCTCTTTGGAAACGACTGCCGCCGAGTTACCGCAACCTCGGGCTTGGAGCAGGAATATTTTCTTGTTGACCGCAGCACCTACAACCAGCGGAAGGATTTGGTCTACACCGGGCGCACACTTTTCGGTGCCCGCCCTCCAAAGGGGCAGGAGCTGGACGACCACTATTTCGGCTCCATCAAAATGCGTGTTTCCGCCTTTATGAAGGAGCTTAACGAGGAGCTTTGGAAGCTGGGCGTCTACGCAAAAACCGAGCACAACGAGGCAGCCCCCGCTCAGCACGAGCTTGCCCCCGTTTTCTCCACCTCCAACATCGCCGTTGACCACAACCAGCTCACCATGGAAATCATGCGCAAGGTTGCAAAGCGCCACGACCTGACCTGCCTGCTCCACGAAAAGCCCTTCGAGGGCGTTAACGGCAGCGGCAAGCACAACAACTGGGCGCTGTCAACAGACGAGGGCGTCAATCTTTTGGAGCCGGGCGAAACCCCGGAGGAAAACGCCCAATTTTTGCTCATCATCTGCGCCGTCATCAAGGCGGTTGACGAATTTCAGGATTTGCTCCGCATCTCCGTTGCCTCCGCCGGAAACGACCACCGTTTGGGCGGCAACGAAGCGCCCCCCGCCATTGTTTCCATCTACCTTGGCGATGAGCTTGAAGCCATCCTAAAATCCATCGAAACCGGCACCCCCTATGACAAAATCGTGAAAAAAAGCATCACCATCGGAGTGGACGCCCTCCCCGCCTTCCCAAGGGACACCACCGACCGCAACCGCACCTCCGCCTTTGCCTTCACGGGGAACAAGTTCGAATTCCGCATGCTGGGCTCCTCCATGTCCGCCTCGGCTTCCACCACCGTCATAAACACCGCCGTTGCGGAGGCTTTCCGTCAATTCGCAGAAAAACTTGAAACCGCCGCCGACTTTACAAGCGCGCTGAACAGCCTTATCCGTGAAACCATCACCGCCCACAAGCGCATCGTCTTTAACGGCAACGGCTACGACGAAACTTGGACCCTTGAAGCGGAGCGTCGTGGGCTTTGCAACTTTGTCAGCACCGCTGACTGCCTGCCCCACCTCACCGACGAAAAAAACATAGACCTTTTTGAGCGCCACGGCGTCTACTCCCAAAAGGAGCTTCGCGCTCGGCGGGACATACTTCTTGAAAACTACTGCAAGCAGGTCAACATCGAAGCCCACGTCATGGTTGAAATGGCACGGCGTGACATTCTCCCCGCCGTCATCGGCTTCGAAAAGCAGCTGGCGGACGCGGTTCTCGCAAAGCGTGCCGTCTCCAAGGACATCAGCTCAAAAACCGAAACTCGGCTTTTGGAATGGACCTCCCGCCTTAGCGACCTTCTTTCCGAAAACTGCCAAAAGCTTGAAAACTCCGTCTCCCGAGTTGACCTTAAAAACGGCGACCTCGCTGAAACCGCAAGCTATTGCCACCAAGCGGTGCTTGCGGACATGAGCGCCCTGCGCGGCATCGCCGACGAATTGGAAACCATTGTCAGCAAAGACGCTTGGCCCTATCCCTCCTACGGCAGATTACTTTATCGGGTTTAAACAAAAAAAGCAGGATATACTAATCAAGAAAAATCTATAAAAAGGAGAATTGCCATGTCAGTTATAACCGTCACAAAGCAAAACTTTGACGCCGAGGTCATTTCCTCCGACAAGCCCGTGCTTGTGGATTTCTGGGCAAGCTGGTGCGGCCCCTGCCGCATGCTCTCCCCCTTGGTGGACGAAATTTCCGACGAACGCTCCGACATCAAGGTCTGCAAAATCAATGTGGACGAGGAGGGCGAGCTTGCGGAGCGCTTTAGCGTTATGAGCATCCCCACCCTGCTGGTTTTTGAGGGCGGCGCCGTCAAAAACAAGTCCGTGGGTGCCCTTCCAAAAAAAGCAATTTTAGAGCTTTTCTAAAAAAACTCAAGCCCCAAAACGTTTCTGCGTTTTGGGGCTTGAAGCATTAACAAACGGAGGTCTACAAAAAAATGAAAAAACTATTATCAGCAGTCCTTGCCCTAAGCCTTGTTTTCGCCCTTTCCGCCTGCGCCGCAAAGGCTGACCTTGGCAGCTTTGACGAAGCCAGCATCACAAAGCGGGCGGAGGAAGTCATCGACATCGTGAACACAGGCGACTACGACGCCGTGGTTTTGCAGGTGCGGGAGGATTTGCGTCCCCAGCTCACTGCCAAGCAGCTAAGCGACGCTTGGGCACCCGCCCTCACCACCGCCGGCAAGTTCGTCGAATTTTCCGCCTCCAAGGCAACTTCCGCCAAGGACGAAGCCTCGGGCGAGGAATACGCCACAGTCCAAGTGGTCTGCAAATACGAAAACGGCCCCAAAACCTTTACCATCTCCATGGACAAGGACATGGCAATCACAGGGCTTTACATGAAATAAAAAAAATCGGTCACGGCAGTAAGCATTGCCGTGACCGATTTTTTTATATGGTCAGTGTGCCGTTTTCGTCTTGCAGGAGGATTAGAATTTTTTCCTGCTCTCCCGTTAGGGCGTTCACATAGATAATATAGCGGGAGTCGTTTGCGTCTTTGCATTCAAATTCGTGGCAGAGCTGTTCCTTGTTCCCCGCGTTTGGTATCAGCGCCGTGCGCACACCCAAAACTTCAAGCTCCGGTGCCACCCTTTCCTTTGCCGCCTCGGGGCTTACAGCGATTTGGGGCAGCTGCCTTTGGCAATGCGCCATCAAATAGCCTTGGGCTTCAAAGCCCTGAAGGGAGCCGTCGTCCATGGCGATGCTCACCTTCACAAGGTCGGAATAGCAAACAATCCCCTCCTGCACCCAAGCAAAATTCGCCGTCAAAATATTATTGCTGATTAGATAATAGCTTTCCACCATTCCCGAATAGCCCCGATGCTCCAAAAATTTCTTCGCGGCGTCCAGCGCCTCCTTGGGGCTAAGCTCTCGCCGCTCCACAAGCCTTGAGCCCAGCGCGGAATAAACCACCCCGCCTTTTTTGCTGACCCTTACGCTGATTGGCTCGCCGGAAAGCTCCGCGCCAAAGGCAAAGGAGGGAATGTCCCCCGCTATCTCACCCTCGGGAAAGACCTTTTCCGCGCCCAAGCCCAAAAACTGCGCCGCCGCCCTTCGTCCCTCGGCTAAATCCACCTCCGGCTTATCCTGCAAAAGCCTTGGCTCCACGCCCTTCAAATGCTCGGAAAAAGGACCGTCATAGATAAGGGCGGGAATTTCGGGGAACTCGGTTTCCGCCATGCTCAGGCTGTCCCCCAAGGTTTTTGGCAAAAACTCTCCCTCCCGCTTGTCAAGGCTGTCCATTTTCCCTTCAAGCTCTGCGATGCTGATAAGTCCGCTACCAATATCGCTCTGCACGGATTTCAGATTTTGTGCAAGAAGGGCGGAGGCGTCGGCAAGCGCCCGAAGGTTTTGCCGCTCCTCCGGGGAAAAAGCTTGTCCCCTCGCCGCTTTTTGGGAAAGCGAAAAGGCATAATCCCCCACTCTGCCGATAAAGCCCGAGGTTCTCTCCAAATCAATCCCCCCCAGGGGCAGAACCTCCAGCGCCATTTGGGCTGTTTGGGCTTTTCCGAAAATTTCGGTGCAAACCGCGCCCCCAATTGAGGAGGAGGTCACAAGACAGCTTTTTTGCAGGGCGCTGTCCATGGCAGAAACCTCGCTCACAAGCTCCGCAAAGCCCCGCTGATAGCTGGTGGCAACCCTGCGCTCGTTGTTTGTCGCCTTAACGCTTGACATTATCCCGAAGGTACCCGCCGCCAAAGTAAGCGCCGCGAGAATAGAAATTGTTGTTATCGCTGTTGATTTTTTCATATAAAACACCCCTTTTGCGGCTATTTTGCCACAAAAGAGGTGTTTTTAAATGTGTTAAATTTTGCTTTAATTTTTATTTCGCGGCGGCGATGCTCTGGGCGGAGAGAACAAGTCTTGCTCCGTGACCCTCGCCCGCTTCCGCGGCGGCACGGATGTCAATTGCGATGCAGCCCCCATCGGTGTCGATGTAGAAAGCGCGCATTGTGTTGCCGCTTGTCATGCTGCCCTCAACACTGCGGGCGGAAAGCCCGTTGATGTCCTGCTTGCCCAAATCATTAAGGCTGTATTCCGCGCCTGTTGTTGTGAGCATGGTATTTGCCATTTCATCGGCGGTTTTACCGGGGTTAAAGGTAATCTGTGCATAGGTGCTGTTTTCGCCCGAATTTGAGGGAACAATTGTGTAAAGCCCCTCAAGGCTTGCAAGGCTGTAACGGCTGTTGTCCACATAGATGGAAAGCTTGGGGCCGCCGGCGGCAGAAAAATCAAGCTGAGCTATGTCCATGCTGACTTTTTCTTCCTTGCCCTCCAGATTAAGGGTAAATTCCTTGGCTGTTGCGTCTGTCTCGGGCTTTTGGGAAACGGCAGGTGCCGAAGGCTCCGTAACAGGGGCGCTGGGTGGGGGCGGTGTGGGGCTTTCGACGGCGGGCTTCTTTGCGCAGCCGCCAAGGATTGTTGCTCCCAGTGCAAGAGCCGCCACAAGTGCGATTTTGTTGTTTTTCATAGTGTTCTCCTTTGTTTTGCAGACATTTTCCGATTGGTGGATACTGTCCCCGCAAAAGGACTAGCTAAGCTTTGAAATTCCGATTTTAATACGGCTTAGGGTTTCGTTCTTGCCAAGAATGCGGCAAATTTCGATTGCGCCGCCGGGGGTTACAAGCTTTCCCGCAACCGCGATGCGGACGGGCCACAT
>JAVVZC010000043.1:6788-8932 GCA_036650755.1 Oscillospiraceae bacterium | reverse complement strand
AAAATGAAGAAATAAGACAAAATTGTTATACTGGTTGAAATTTAGGAGTTTATGTGTTATGTTGTCAAAAACGAATTGATTAGATGAATAATTTTTGCATAGAAAGGGCTTTATTCCACATGAAATTCATAAATTTAATTAAGTCCTATCTTTTTGGAACGGTGGAAGCCTCTTTTTATGAAAATAACAAAGAACTGCTCGCCGAAAACAATTTCCGCCTGCTTAAAAAAGCTTGTCTCTTTTCTGCCGGCATGTGCTGTTTTCTTTTTGCGTTGACCTATTTTAATTCACTTATCAGCGACCTTTCAAACTTTTATTTGTTTTACACCCTGTTCTTTTTGATTGAAACCTTTGTAGTCTTTTTTTATGTCCAAAAGCACAAAAAACTCACTGATATATTTTTCTACATCTTCGCCATCGCCATACTTGCCTTGGCGGCGGATGTGAGCACCTTCCGAAGTCAGGGCGTTTATGCCGTCACCTTTTATGTTTTCCTTATCATCATCCCCATGCTCCATGTGGGCAAGCCAATTTACGCCATTATCCTTTCCCTTTGCGCCTGCCTTGGCTTTTGCCTCTTAACCAATTACGTAAAATCCGCCACTCCGCAAATTGCGGCAAACGACACCCTTAACGCCATCTGCTGCTGCATTGTTGGCATTGGGCTTGATGTTACAATCATCAACCTCCAACTGGAAAATCTTCAAACAAAATCCCACCTCGAACAGCTTTCCGCCATCGACGAGCTGACCTCGCTGCCCAACAGGCGCAGCCTTAACCTCTACATTGACGAAATTTTCAATAATCAATGCGACAACATCAACATCGCCATGATGGACATTGACAACTTCAAAAGCTACAACGACCATTTTGGTCACCTTCAGGGCGATGAATGTCTCCGACAAGTCGGTGCCCTGCTCTCGGCGGCGGCGGAAAAGCACAAGCTTTTTATTTCCCGCTTCGGCGGCGAGGAATTTGTCGCCATCGACACAAACCACAGCATCGCTGAATTTGAAGCGCTTTGCGACTGTCTCCTAAAAAATGTGGAGGGGCTGAACATCGCTCACAAGCACTCTCCCTTTGGCAAAGTCACCATAAGCATCGGCTATTCAAACCTTCATGACACCGGCGCAAAAAACTACATGGAGCTTCTCGACTTTGCGGACGACGCGCTTTACAGCTCCAAAACCCTTGGCAAAAACCGCTCAACCCGCTACGAAGGCATTGTGTACCGAGACTGATTTTACAAAAACGCAAAACGTCCACAGCAGGAGCGGTTTCCTGCTGCGGGCGTTTTTTTGTAATTTCGTATTTGGGCAAAATGGCGAAAATTTAAGTTTAGGCGGAAATTGCCGCCGCGAACAAATTCAGCTTGCTTTGCAGAACCATTTCAAGACGGGTGACAGCGTCAACGGTTGCTTGTACCGAGGCGTTGACCGCAAGCAGTTGGTCGGGGGTAACTCCCGTCATGTGGACGAACGCCTGAATTTTTTCACCCTCGGCGTTGAGGATGTGAGATAGCCCCGTCTCCTCAAGAGCCACAGATTCAATGATGTCGGAAATTGCCTGAGGTCTGGTGGTTGTGCCGGGGACAATTACGGGCATAGACATAAAATAATCATTCCTTTACTCTATAGCGAATGGCTTAAGCCCTTCTGACTTTATTCTATGTGCCCGGGCAAAATCTTGTGCGGGCGAGGGGGCTGTTTGCGCCTTTAAAAAAGATTTTAAATTTGCCCTTGACTTTTGAAGTATCTAGCGCTAATATATATCTAACCTGATTAGGTAACAAGGGAGGCGATACAGTGAGCTATTCAAGTGATATTTTGAGAGGTCATACCGAAACAATTATTTTGGCTCTGCTTTTGCACCGGGATTCCTATGGCTATGAAATTCTCAAAACTATCATTGAAAAAGGCGACGGAGTTTTGGACATCAAGGACGCCACAATCTACACCGCGTTCAAGCGCATGGAAAAGGAAGAACTAATAACCACCTATTGGGGTGGGGAGGACAACGGCGCTCGCCGCAAGTATTATTCCATCACCGAAAAGGGCAGGGACTACTATGCCGCAAAGGTGGTCGAATGGAAAAAAATAAACTTAATTTTAAACGATTTAATCGGAGGAAAATAATATGTATCA
>JAVVZC010000043.1:0-6688 GCA_036650755.1 Oscillospiraceae bacterium | reverse complement strand
ATGTATCATTGCAAATTCAGCCCAATGGAGTATAATTCTCATGAGCGGGAGGCAGCGGCGTTTGCTTCGACCGGCTCAATCGAGGGAGTGGCGTAATGGAACAAAAGCTGAGAAGATATATCGACCGCAAGTTTTACATATATCCAAAAACCAAGGAAATTTTGGAGCTTCGCGAGGAGCTTTATTCCATGATGTGCGACAAATACCGTGATTGCAAAAAAAGCGGGCTGTCAAAGGAAAAAAGCTACAAAAAAGCTCTCACCTTTATGGAAAACTACAAAAAGGCAATTCGTGAGGTGGAAACCGGCAGCTCCCTTGGAGCACTCAAAAAAAAGCTGGTCAGCTCTCTGCTTTTCAGCGCCGTTTATTTCATCGCCCTTACCTGCATTTATCTCTATGTGAGCATGTTCACGGTCAAAAGCTTTGAAACCACTTGGCTTATTGTTGTTTGCGGCGCCTTTATTTATCTTATTTATTTCGCGGCAAGCATGTTGGAATACGCAAAGATTTTCAGGATGCACATTCTCCACCGAATTTCTCTTGCCTCGCTGTTTCTCAGCTTTGTACCCCTGATTTATGTTTTTCCAAACCTTTATCTCTGCATTATGAAGGCGCAAAGCCTTTGGTCGCCCACTTGGCTTATCGTTCCCGTCATCGCGTTTCTCTACGTTTTAACCGACCTTTTGGTGTTCGGCAGAAAAAAGCGGAAGCTTGCTTGGGCTTTGGAGCTTGCGGCAGCTGGGCTTGTGTTAACAACAGCCATTTACTTATTCGTCTCTTTCATATATAATATGTGGAGCATCGCATGGATTGCCTATGTAATCTATCTTGGAATTGTTGCTCTCGGCTTCTATATCAGTGAAGCCACAAAGGAAAAATAAAATGAATTCAAATAAACCCCCAAAGGGCGACGCCGGGCACGCGCCGCGCCGCACTTGGATGAAGCTGGACAATGCCGCAAAAATTTATCCCGCCATCAGAAGCAAAAGAAGCCCCGCAATGTTCCGCTTTACAATGGAGCTTACGGAAGAAATCGACGAAGCTCTCCTAAAAACCGCTTTGGAGCGCACCCTAAAGCGCCTGCCCAGCTTTTCCCAGCGGCTGCGCGGCGGCTTGTTCTGGTACTATTTCGAACAGCAGGACGGTCTACCCTCAATCTCAACGGACTGCCCCTATCCCTGTGCCTACCTCAACACCAAAAACAACAACAACTTTCTCCTTCGGGTGTTCCACTTTAACTGCACCATCGCCGTTGAGTTTTTCCACGTCCTAACCGACGGTATGGGCGCTGCCACCTTCATGAAAACTCTTGTGGCGGAATATCTTCGTCTCAAATACAATATGTTTATACCCTTCACCCAAGGAGTTTTGGATTGCAGTGAAAGCCAAAAGCCCTATGAGATTGAGGACAGCTTTTTGGCAAACGCCCGTGCCGTCACAAAAAGCCGTAAGGAGCCCCACGCCTACCACTTCAAAATGGAGCGGGAGCCTGTGGGAGTTCTTCACACAACAGCCGGGCTGATGTCCGTTGCGGAGGTTCACGCAAAGGCAAAGGAATTTTCCGCCACCATCAACGAATTTTTAACCTCGGTGCTCCTTATGACCGTTTATGAGCTTCAGCAGCAGGATACCCGTGCTTCCCAGCGCAAAAAACCTGTCAGAGTTTGCGTTCCCATCAATCTTCGCAGATTTTATTCGTCACGGACCTTGAGAAATTTCACATCCTATGTTAATGTAGGCATAGACCCCTGCTTGGGTCAATACACCCTGCCGGAGGTAGTGGAAATTGTCCGCCATTCCATGGCGTTGGAGGCAAACGAAAAATCCCTCAACGTAAAGCTCAGCACCAACGTTTCCGCCGAGGGGAACAAGGCTGTTCGCGGCATTCCGCTTTTCATCAAAAACCCCATCATGAAGCTTGTCTACATGATGATTGCGGACACCTTCAACACAACAACCCTCACCAACATGGGCGTTTTCAAGCTGCCCGATGAAATGGTTTCTCAGGTAAAAAAAGTCAATGCAATTCTTGGCCCGGGAAACAATCCCGTCGCCTGCTCCTGCCTTAGCTACAACGGCACCCTTATGTTCAATTTTTCAAGAACGGCAATTCAACCCACTGTGGAACGTGAATTTTTCAAAAAGCTGGTTCAGCTTGGAATTCACATTAAAGTAGAAAGCAATCAGAGGTAACAATTATGGCATTTTGCGTTAGATGCGGAGTTGAACTTTCGGAGAACGAAATAAGATGCCCCCTATGCCTGACGGAGCCTGCCGCTCCCCTTAGCGATAATATCGACGGCATTTCCTTCCAAGCCCCCCTTCCCGAAGCAACAAAAAAGCGGCTTAAGCTGGGGCTTATCAGCGGAGCAATTTTCCTTTTGCCCGCAATCATCTGTGCCCTTATCAACTACCTGCTCAGCGGTGTATTCACTTGGTCTTTGTTTGTAATCGGCGGCGAAATTTGCGCCTACTCCTACATATTCCTGCCGCTGCTCCTCAAAAAACCCAATGCAATCATCTGTCTCATTACCGACACCGCGTTAACCTCCCTGTTTTTGCTCCTTGTCGCCATGGTAACCGATAACGGCTCTTGGCTTTTGCCCTTGGGAATTCCGGTTGCTTTCCTGCTTGGCTCCATGATTTTCGGTCTTGTCAAAATGGCAAAAACCTGTCTCTCGCCCCTCCACAAAATCGCAATCGGCTTTACAGCCTTCGGAATTTTATCGGTCATCAGCGAGGCGCTCTCAATGATGTTCCTTCGGGACAGCTTCGTTATCAAATGGTCCCTGCTGGTGGTTTTTCCCCTTTGTCTTATTGCCGCCACCCTAACCTACATCGAACACGACAAAGTCATCAAAGACAAAATAAAACGCAGAGTATTTTTTTGATATAAAAAACAGAAACACGAGTCCCGCCAAATCGGCGGTGGCTCGTGTTTTTTTGATGTTTTTAACATAGCTTTGGGAAACCATATGGTAAAAAAGTCGAAATGTTAAAAATCCGCAACATTATTTAAGTAGAAAACCGTCGAATTAAGTAAAACAAGGGAAAAGAATTCCAATATGTGGTATTCTTTTCGGGAACAGACTTAGATTGATAAATGCACAAGTTGTGCACATAACTAAAACTGTTCTCAATAAAAACGGAGGTGCTCTTTTTGAAAATAGCCATTGTTGATGACTCGTTTAATGATAGGGCACAGTTGGTTAGCGACATTGAACGCTACGCTTTGGAACATATCGTTCCCATAAAAATAACCCAATTCGAAAGCGGCGAAATATTTTTAAGCAAGGCACAGCCTTGCTCCTTTGACCTTGTATTTCTCGACATCTACATGGTCGAAATGAGCGGAATGGATGTTGCCCAAGCCATCAGGGACCAAAACGCGGACTGTCAAATCGTTTTCATTTCCTCCTCAGCCGCCTTTGCGGTGGATAGCTACAAGGTCAACGCGCTCTACTACCTCCTCAAACCCTACAACTACGATGAGCTTGCAATTGTGCTGACCCGTATCGTCAACGCCACAAAAAAAGCTCTGCGCTTCATAACAGTCAAGGACGGGCGGGAGCAGAAAAAAATTTTGCTTTCCGACATCCTCTATGCCGATTACAGCAACCACTATGTCCAAATCCACACGGAAGCAGCTCTTATCCGCGGCTACATGAATTTCTCCGAAATCGAAGAAATGCTCCTCTGCTACAAGGAGTTTTTGGCTTGCTACCGCTGTATCGTGGTCAACATGAACAAAATCAAAAAGGTTGTGGACCTTTATTTTCTCCTCAGCAACGGTGAATACATCCCCATTAACCGCAAGCAGGCAAGGGAAATCAAAACCCACTATTCCGATTACATTTTCGGACTGCTTGAGGGGGGAGAGGAAGATGCCCATTGACCAAAAGTGGATCATCAACATCGTCCAAACCAGCCTTAGCCTTTCGATATATTTGTTTTTTGCATGGCAAATTTTTAAAGATAAAATCAGTATCAAGCGCAGCTACAGCAGATTGCTCTTTATCGTTTATGCCATCTGCTCCTCCGCAATTATTTCCCTGTTTTTTACCAGTCTTTCGCCCTACCTCTGTGTGAAAACATTGGGCGTTGGACTTTGGCTGGTACTTTTCTTGGTTTTTTCCCATTACCTTTTACGTTCAAGCCTCACTCAGCTTGTTTTCTATGTTTTCATGGCGTTTAACATCCAATTCAACCTTATGTTTATTGCCCGAATACTCACAAAGGCAATAAATCTTTCTTGGCTTTTCAAATCCTACGAGGCGCAGCTGCTTGCATTTACCGTGTTTGTGCTTCTTGTTTTTCTTCCCGCTCTCCAGCATCTTTTTGTGGGGCTTTTCAAGCGGGCAATTGACGAAAAAATCGACTCCGGCTATTGGAAATATCTTTTCATAGTTCCCATAGCCGCGTTTTTAAGCTGCTATTTTTCCTATGCAAACGACTCCATTTTCATCCGAAAATCAATTTATCTGACCCTTGCAACAACCGCCGCCTTTAGCCTTTTCACCTATTTCGCATACACTGTGCTTCTCCGAATGCTGCTAAAAACCAACGACAGCATCATCGCAAACGAGGAGGCGTCCAGCGCGAAGCAGCTACTTTTGGTGCAAAGCGAGCAATATAGGCGCCTTTCCGAAAACATCAGTCAAGCCCAGCGAACACAGCACGACATGCGCCACCACTTCATCACCCTTAAGGGCTACATAAGCGACGGCAACCTTTCCGCCGCCGAAAGCTACCTTGACGAATGCGTGGGGAAGGTTCTGCCCGAGGACAACGTCCCCGTCTGCCAAAAGCATTCGGTGGACATGATTTTGCGCCACTATTTCGCAATGGGTGAAAAAGCGGGAATTGAAATCCTTTCCTCCGTAAATCTGCCCGAGGAATTCAGCGTTGCCGACACCGACCTCTGCGTTATCTTCGGAAACTTGGTTGAAAACGCTTTGGAAAGCTGCCAAAGACAGCAAGAGGGCAGACGCTTCCTTGAAGTCAACGCTAAACTCATAAACGGCGGAATGCTGGCTCTTAAAATTTCAAACAGCTTTGACGGAAACATCCGCCAAAGTCGTGATCGTTTCATTTCGCAAAAGCACGGCGGTGTGGGCTTGGGTACCCAATCGGTGAAATCTATTGTTGAGCGATACGGCGGAACCTGCAAATTCACCTTCGAAAACAATATTTTCACCGCTTCTGTTCTCTTGATGCCATAGGAAGGGATGCCATGAAAAAACACTCGTCCTTATTGATGAAAATAATTGTGGGTTTGACCATTCTTTTCGGTGTTCTTCTAATTTTGCACGCCAATGGCATCAGCTTTAATCGGATTGTTGTGGACGATATCGAAAATATCTCCAAGCTTTCCTCCTCTATTATCTACTCCGAAATAAACAAAAGCCTTACGGAGCCGATTTTCGTCGGCAAAACCATGGCAAACGACCTTTTCCTTAAAAATTGGCTCTATGCCGAGGGAAACAAGGGCGGCTCCTTGGCTCAAAACAATATGCTACAGCAATATCTTTCCACCTATAGCAGCTGCTACGGCTACGACACCGTTTTTCTTATTTCCGAAAAAAGCAGCGAATACTACTACCAAAACGGAATTAACAAATCCATCAGCCCCCAAGACAAGCACGACGTCTGGTACTACGATTTTATCGAAAGCGGCAAAAACTACGACCTTGACGTGGACATTGACGAAACCAACAACAACCAGCTCACCGTTTTCGTAAACTGCCGCATTACGGGCAGTGAGGGCGAGCTTATGGGCGTTGCCGGTGTGGGCATAAAAATGACCCACCTTCAAAAGCTGCTTCGGGATTATGAGGACGATTACGATTTAAGCGCCGTGCTTATCGACAAAAACGGTTTGGTTCAGGTTGGCTCAAACACAAGCAACATCGAGGTTCAGAATGTTTTCAATGACCCCGAGCTCTCAAAACTGAAAGCACAAATCATAGGCGAAAAGCACAAGTTCCAAAGCTTTTGGTATCCCGAAAACGGCTCCCAGCACTGCATAATCACCCAATACATCGAAAATCTTGACTGGTACATAGTCGTTGCAAAGGACACGGTCAGCACCCAGCACATATTTAGGGCTCAAATGAACAGGGACCTCCTAATAATCGGGGTTATCATCACCCTTGTGCTGCTGCTAATCTCCCTGACCTTCTCAAAATACAACCAGCTACTCCTAAAATCCGCAAGCCTTGACGACGTTACAAATCTTCCCAACAACAAAATGTTCTTGGAAATTTTCAATCACAACGCAAGACGAACCGCCTGTCACAACGGCGTTGTTTTCATGTTCGACATCGACAATTTCAAGGACATCAACGACCAATTTGGTCATTTGACCGGCAACACCGTGCTCTATCGGGTGAGCGAAGCCGCAAAATCAACCATCGGCAATTTGGGGCTTGTTTCCCGCTGGGGCGGCGACGAATTTGCCGGCGTTGTCTACGGTCAAAAGGACGACACCGACCTCATCCTCAGCATGATGATGAAAAACATCTCCGAAATCAAAAAGCTTGAATGTACCACCGTCACGGTAAGTCTTGGTGCCACTCAAATCGAAAATGGCGGCAGTCTTGAAGCCATGCTCCACGAGGCGGATATTGCAATGTACCGCGCAAAAAAGAACGGCAAAAATCAAATCGCGTTTTACATGTAAAAGCCC
>JAVVZC010000042.1:0-9013 GCA_036650755.1 Oscillospiraceae bacterium | reverse complement strand
TTGCGTGACCGATGTGGAGGTAGCCATTCGGCTCGGGCGGAAAGCGGGTGTGAACTGTTTGCCCCGCATAGCTGCCGCCGGGAGCGATGTCCTCATCTATAAAATCATGAATAAAGTTCTTGGTGGTTTCGTCCATTGTTGATACCCAAATCCTTTGCATATTGATGTGTAAACTAACTGTCATTATAGCCGATGTTTCTAGTAATTACAATAAATATGTGCTAGAATATTGGCAAGATTAGCTTATTGCATAGCTGTTTCACGGAGGGCACCATGAAGAACAACAGTAAAACCTACAAAATCGTCGTTTCGGGGCTTATGCTGGCTCTTGGAATTTTACTTCCCCTACTCACCGCCCATGGCTTTGGGCTGCCCGGAACCGTTCTTTTACCCATGCACATCCCCGTATTTTTGGCGGGTTTGCTCTGCGGCCCTGTTTATGGGCTTATCTGCGGAATTCTTATCCCCGCCGCCTCAACTCTGCTCACAGGAATGCCCGCCGTTTTCCCCATGCTTCCCATAATGCTGGGCGAGCTTGCAAGCTATGGCTTTGTTTCGGGTATGATTTACAAGGCTTACAACAAATCCGCCTACCCTGCCCTGCTGGGCGCAATGCTTTGCGGCAGAATTGTCTATGGCGTCATTTTCGCCATCCTTATGTCCTTTAGCGGCGGAATGAAGGCGCTGAGCGTTTTTGCCGCCATCACAACCGGACTTCCCGGAATTGCTGTTCAGCTTATCCTTATCCCCGTTTTGGTAAAGCTTATAAATCGCTATTACAGAGGCAATCATGTGGAGGAAAAAGCAATGGAAATCCTCAAAAACCAGGGCTCTGCCCTTGAAAACGGCAGTAGCTGCCTTGTCATCAAAAACAAGGAAATCGTCTATTCCGGCGAGGGGCGGGGCGTAAAGCCACTCATTGAGCTTTACGAAAACCATCCCGAGCTTTTGTCCGACGCCTTCGTCATTGACAAAATCATCGGCAGAGCCGCCGCCGTAATCCTCATTTTGGGCGGCGCAAAAAAAGCCTTTGGCGAAGTTATGAGCGACGGCGCGATTGAGCTTCTTCAAAAAAACGGCATCACTGCCCAATTTGACAAGCGGGTGGACACCATACTAAATCGTGCCGGAAACGGCATGTGCCCCCTTGAAAAAGCAAGCCTTGACTGTGAAGATTATGCGCAATGCTACGAAAACATCAAAAAAACAATATCGGAGCTTATGACTAAAGCACCGACAGTTTTGGCAGAACAAAACTGACATTTTAGGAGGAACTTATTATGTATTTAGGCGAAAACATTAAAAAACTGGGCTTTGGGCTGATGCGCCTGCCCATGCTGGGCAACGAGGTTGACATTGAGCAAACAAAGCAGATGGTAGATTTGTTCCTTCAAAAGGGCTTCACATATTTTGACACCGCCTTTGGCTACCTTGACGGAAAATCCGAAGCCGCAATCAAGCTTGCCTTGGTTGACCGCTATCCCCGTGACAAGTTTTTGCTTGCCACAAAGCTCCCCGCTTGGTCGGGAGTTAAAACCACGGCGGCGGCACAGCAGCAGTTTTTCACCTCTCTTGAGCGCACAGGCGCCGGATATTTTGACTTTTACCTCCTCCACAATTTGGGCGACAGCCGCACACAAACCTTTGACGACTTCCAAATCTGGGACTTTTTGGCGGAGCAAAAGAAAAAGGGTCTAATCCGTCATTTGGGCTTTTCCATCCACGACACCGCGGACAAGCTGGAGGAGGTGCTGACAAAGCATCCCGAAATGGAATTCGTTCAGCTTCAAATCAACTATGCCGACTGGGAGGACAAGCTCATTCAGTCTCGGGCGTGCTACGAAACAGCAAGACGCCACGGCAAGCCCGTCATCATTATGGAGCCTGTTAAGGGCGGCACCCTTGCAAAGCTTCCCCCGGATATCACAAAAATTTTCAAAGACGCAAAGCCCGACGCCTCCCTGCCCTCTTGGGCAATCCGCTACGCCGCCTCCTTGGAGGGGCTTGTAACCGTTTTGAGCGGCATGTCAAACCTTGAGCAAATGCAGGACAATCTCTCCTTCATGTCCGATTTTAAGCCCCTTGACCAAGAGGAACGTTGTGTTATCGAAAATGTCCGCGAAGCGCTGGAAAAAATCCCCACAATCCCCTGCACAGCCTGCTCCTATTGCACAAAAAACTGCCCCCAGCACATCGTCATCCCACAGATTTTTGCCGCTATGAACACATATCTCACCTTTGACCAACTAAAAGGCGCAAAAAATGACTATAATTGGGAGACACGCTTGGGCGGCAAAGGCTCCCAGTGCATCGAATGCGGTCAGTGCGAGGACGCCTGCCCCCAGCACATCAAAATAATTGAGGAGCTGAAAAGAGCCGTAGCGATTTTTGAATAGTCAAAGGCTCTTTTTGCCCACGAAAGGCGGAACAATGAAAAAACTCATCCCTCTAATTCTGGCTTTTTCCTTGATATTCGCCGGCTGCGCCGCTGCCCCAAAAAGCACAGCCGCCCCCTCTCCTGTCCTTTCGCCCGAAGTCACGGCGACAAACGCGCCAAGCCCCACGCCCCTTTCCTACGAAAACTACAGCGGTGAAATCCCCCACATTTTCATCCATTGCCTAATCGCCTACCCTGAAATTAAGGGCGCGAACGGCTTGATGCCCTACGATTCCGAGTGCATTGACGTTGCCGAATTCAAAAACCTTTTGAGGGAGCTTTACGCCAACAATTACTGCCTTATCGACCTTCACGACTGCTTTTCCTTTGACGAGGCGGGCAAAATCACCATGGTCAACACGGTTTCCGTGCCCAAGGGCAAAAAGCCTTTTGTGCTCTCCTGCGACGATGTGGTCTACGACGTGAAAAAGCGGGGCTACGGCATGGCGGACTTTCTCGCCTTGGACGAAAACAAAAATTTCGTCACAGGAACCTATCAATCGGACGGCTCTCTCAGCTATTCAAACGACAGCGAATTCATCCCGATTTTGGAAAGCTTCATAGCGGAGCACCCGGATTTTTCCGCAAATGGCTCCCGCATGACCCTTTGCATGACGGGGTTTACCGGGCTTTTCGGTTATCGCTCCGATAGGCACAACACCCTTGACAGGGACGCCCAAATCCAAAAGGCGCGGGAAATTGCGGACAGGCTCAAGGAGCTGGGCTACACCTTTGCAAGCCACAGCTATGGGCATTCCTCCTTCCCGGATATGAGCATTGAAGCCTTGCGTGAGGATCTTCAATCCTTTCGTGACGAGGTGGAGCCAATCATCGGCAAGGTGAATGTGCTGGTTTATCCCTTTGGACTGCTTATCCCCCCAGCCGACCCCAAATATCAGTTGATGGAGGATTACGGCTTCAATGTTTTTTGCTCAGTCGCTCATTTTTTCCTGACCCGAGACTACGAAACAAATAACACCATCTATATGACCCGAGTGGCGATTGACGGCTATTCGCTCCGAAATTACGGCTCCATTCTTGCGCCGCTTTTTGATGTGAACAAAGTCATTGACCTTGAAAACAGATAATATTTCTTTAAGCGGCGGGGTAAAATACCCGCCGCTTAATTTTATATTTTCATGCAAAGTTAATTTTTTAAAATATTATTGATAATAATTCCTAATACTATTGACAAACAAAAATTTATGTGTTAAATTGTGCTCATGAGGTAATCATAAGAGAGGAGGAGTAAGCATAAACACCCCGAACAAAACCCTTCGCAACACACCCCAAAGGCAGCTGGTCCTTGAAACCGTCAGGAGCAACACGAACCATCCCACCGCTGACGAAATCTACGACCTTGCCCGAGAGCGGGATCCGCTTATCAGCAAAGGAACCGTCTACCGCAACCTTAACCTTTTGTATTCTCTCAACGAAATCCAAAAGCTTTCCATGCCCTACGGTCCCGACCACTACGACTTTAATCTTGCAAAGCATTATCATTTCATTTGCCGCAGCTGTTGTAAGGTTGTTGATGCCGAGCTCTCCTATGAGGACTCCTTCAACAATGTTGAGGCAGACCTTCCCGGTTACAAAACCGAGTGGCATAGACTCGTATTCGTTGGGCTTTGCCCAGAATGTATCAAAAAAATTGAGGAGGAAAATTAAATTATGGAAAAAAAGTTTTATCGTTGCAGCCATTGCGGCAATATCATCGAATTGGTCGAAAGCTCCGGTCTTATCCCCGTCTGCTGCGGTGACCAAATGACCCTGCTTGTCCCCAACACCACCGATGCTGCCAATGAAAAGCATGTTCCCGTCGTCGAGCACGTTGGCGACGTTGTCACAGTTACTGTCGGCTCCGTTCCCCACCCCATGACAGCCGAGCACCACATCTCTTGGATCTATCTCCAAACCGAAAACGGCGGTCAACTCAAATACCTAAAGGTGGATGAGCCTGCAGTTGCCCACTTCACCCTCAACGGCGACGAGCCCGTTGCCGCTTACGAATATTGCAATCTTCACGGACTCTGGAAGTTCTAATACAAATATAAAATAACACTTTAAGGAGAAAAAATACTATGGAAAAATTCCGTTGCCCCACCTGCGGCTATATTCACGAAGGTCCCATGCCCGAGGGTTTCAAGTGCCCCAAGTGCAGAGTTGATGGTTCCCTTTTCACAAAAATCGACGAAGTAGTCCCCGCAAACCCCTATGAGGGCACAAAAACCGGCGCAAACCTTGCCAGCGCTTTCGCAGGCGAGAGCCAGGCACGCAACAAATACACCTACTTCGCAAGCGTAGCAAAAAAAGAAGGCTTTGAGCAGCTTTCCGCAATCTTCACCAGCACAGCAGCCAACGAAAAAGAGCACGCCGAGCTTTGGTTCAAGGCATTGGGCGGCATCGGCACCACAGCCGAAAACCTGCTTCACGCCGCCGAGGGCGAAAACTACGAGTGGACCGACATGTATGCCGGCTTCGCAGTTGACGCCGACGCCGAGGGCTTCACAGAGCTTGCAGAAACCTTCCGCAAGGTCGCTGCCATCGAAAAGACCCACGAGGAGCGCTATCGCAAGCTTCTTGCCAACGTCGAGATGAAGCAGGTATTCGAAAAGAGCGAAGAAACCATGTGGGAATGCCGTAACTGCGGACATATCGTTGTCGGCAAAAAGTCCCCCGAACTCTGCCCGGTTTGCAAGCATCCTCAGAGCTACTTCGAAGTTCGCAAGGAAAACTATTGATTGTTAAAAGGTCAAGTCTCCCCTTCCCTTTTATCATATAACAAGCTCCATCCATGTTCCATGTCATCTTCCAATCCGCGTTTTATAGCCTCCGAGTTTTTTCGGAGGCTATAATTTTTTTGCCCGTTTTTTTGCGAAAGAAAGTTTTGTTGCAAAAATATTTCCGACAAAACCGCTGTAAAATTCGCAAAAAACATATTATGTAAACCAAAGTAATAATATACAAAAAAGTAAAACTCAATTACAGGGCTTTCCCATTATTTGTAAATACAGCCATATTTGTTGATGTTTAACGAAAACCACTGTTGATAACTCTGTTGGCAATGTGTATAACTATTTAATATAGTTGAAAAAATAACATTTTTATGTAAAGCAAAAATTAAAAGGCGATTTTCAATGTAAAGATTTTTGCAAAATTCGAAACTGCAAGTAAAAATCTATTTCAAACTAAATGTGAACTTTTTGTGGACAAGGGTCGATTGCTGTGATATTCTAGTCGGCAGAGGATTTTTCCACAGCAAATACGGGGTAGATTTGAGAGGAGAAAAAATGAAAAAAAGCAAAACGGTCATCGGAGATGAGGGCATTTATGACGCCCGGGAGTTAGGCGCTCCAAAAATGCTGATTTTGGGCTTCCAGCACATGTTTGCAATGTTCGGCGCCACAATCTTGGTTCCCGCACTCACCGGTCTTAGCGTTTCGGCAACTCTGCTGTTCGCAGGTCTTGGCACGCTTCTGTTCCATTTAATTTCCAAGGGTAAGGTACCCGCATTTTTGGGTTCGTCCTTCGCGTTTCTTGCCGGTTATTGGGCAATCGCTCCAAACAAGGAGCCGGAGCTTCTCCCCTATGCCTGCTTTGGCGTTGCCTGCGCCGGGCTTGTCTACGTTATTCTTTCCGGTCTTTTCAAAATCTTTGGGCCACAAAAGGTCATGCGCTTTTTCCCGCCCATCGTCACAGGTCCCGTTATCATCTGCATCGGCTTAACCCTCTCCTCCACAGCAGTTTCCAGCTGCTCCAGCAACTGGTGGATAGCTCTCGTTGCAATCGCCGTTGTTATCATCTGCAACATCTTCGGCAAGGGCATGATAAAAATCATCCCCATTCTGCTGGGCGTAATCGCCTCCTATCTGGTCGCCGCCCTCAGCGGAAATGTGGACTTCAAAACAGTTGCCGACGCCGCTTGGCTTGGCTGGCCCTTCCAGTGGCAGAACACAGTTTTCGGAATTTTCTCAGGCAAAGTTGACACCGGGCTTCTAATCACAGCCGTTATCACCATTGTCCCGATTTCAATAGCAACCATCATCGAGCACATCGGTGACATTTGCGCAATTTCCTCCACCTGCGAGAAAAATTACGTTGAGGACCCCGGTTTGCACCGCACCCTTTTGGGCGACGGACTTGCAACCTCCTTCGCCGCTATGTTCGGTGCTCCCGCAAACACCACCTATGGCGAAAACACAGGCGTTCTTGCTCTTTCAAAGGTCTATGACCCTCGGGTCATCCGCATTGCAGCCTGCATCGCGGTGCTGTTCTCCTTTAGCCCCAAGTTCGCGGCGCTGATTTCCTGTATGCCAACCGCAACTTTGGGCGGCATTTCACTTGTGCTCTACGGCATGATTTCCGCCGTCGGCGTGCGCAATGTTGTCGAAAACCGAGTTGATTTCGCAAAAAGCCGCAACGTGCTTATCGCGGCGCTTATCATGGTTCTCGCAATCGGCATCCGCTTCGGCACAGGCGACGCTCAGGGCATCCTGTTCCAAGTTGGCAGTGCAACCATCAACCTTTCAGGGCTTGCCGTTGCCTCCATTGTGGGTATCGTCTTGAATGCCGTCCTCCCCGGAAAAGACTATGTTTTCGGAACGGACGTTAAGGGTGACACCAGCGTCAGCTTCAAGGTTTAGTTTTTTAATTCAATCTAATAAGAGCCAATAAATTCAGGGCGCCATCGTGAAAAACGAGGGCGCCCTATTCCAAATCATCAGCAAAGAAAAGCGAGGACAAACATGAATAAGCAGGAAATTCTAAAGCAATATTTCGGGCACGAGCAGTTTCGAAACGGACAGGCGGAGCTGATTGACGCCCTTGTTTCCGGGCGGGACGTTTTGGGCGTTATGCCCACGGGCGCGGGCAAATCCGCCTGCTACCAAATCCCCGCACTGCTGCTGCCCGGGATAACTCTTGTAATTTCGCCGCTTATTTCCCTGATGAAGGATCAAGTCGCCGCCCTGACCCTTGCGGGCATTCCCTCCGCCTTCATCAACAGCTCCCTTTCTGCCGCCGAATACCGTTATGTTTTCGACGAGGCGGAAAGCGGAGCCTACAAGATTATTTATGTGGCGCCGGAGCGGCTTACAGCCGGTGATTTTTTGCGTTTTGCAAAGCAGGCAAAAATCTCCCTTGTCGCCGTGGATGAAGCCCACTGCATATCTCAATGGGGTCAGGATTTCCGCCCCGGTTACCTTAAAATTTCGGATTTTATCGACCAATTGCCCGTAAGACCCGCCCTTGGCGCCTTCACCGCGACGGCAACAACAGAGGTCAAGGCGGATATTATCCGCTCCCTCCGTCTTAAAAATGCCCTTTCCGTCACCACAGGCTTTGACCGTGAAAACCTGTTTTTCGAAGTCCGCTCTCCCAAGAGCAAGCCAACGGCTCTCCTTGACCTTATGCGCCGCAACAAGGACAAAAGCGGCATAATCTACTGCTCCACCCGTGCAACGGTGGAGCGGGTCTGTGATACTCTGCAAGAAAAGGGCTACCCCGCAACCCGCTATCACGCAGGGCTTTCCGATGAGGAGCGGCGGCAAAACCAAGAGGATTTCGTCTATGACCGCAGCCCCATAATCGTTGCCACCAACGCCTTTGGAATGGGCATCGACAAATCCAACGTCTCCTTTGTAGTCCACTACAACATGCCCAAAAATCTGGAGAGCTACTATCAGGAGGCGGGTCGCGCCGGGCGTGACGGCGAACGTGCCGACTGCGTTTTGTTCTTTTCCGCCGGCGACATCCACACCGCAAAATTTTTGATTGAAAACTCTGCCGACACCACGGAAAACGACCCGCAAAAGCGTGAAGCTTTGCAGCAGAGGGACTTGGAGCGCCTTGCCGTCATGACCGGCTACTGCAAAACCCACTCCTGCCTCCGCGCCTATATTCTTCGCTATTTCGGAGAAATTTGCGAGGATAGCTGCGGAAATTGCGGCAACTGCAAGGCTGAATTCAGTCTTGAGGACATAACGATTGAGGCGCAAAAAATTCTCTCCTGCGTTGCCCGTGTGGAGCGGGGCAATTTCAGCATCGGCGCCGCCGCCTACATCGCAATTCTTCGGGGCAGCCGCGGCGAAAAAGTCACCCGCTTGGGCTTTGACAAGCTGCCGACCTATGGAATAATGTCCGATACCCCCACCGCCAAGCTCCGTGATATTATTGATTTTCTTCTTGACGAGGGCTACCTCTTTTCAACGCCGGAAAAATATCCCGTAATTAAGCTCCCCGAAAAAGCCGGAGAGCTGCTCTATCACGGCGCAAGGCTTGAAATGCCGGTGAAGCACCAGCTTGCCGCCGATAAGGCGGAGGCTCCCCGCCGTCGCCGCGCCCAGCTTTCTGTGGAGCTGTCCCCCCACGAGGAGGATCTTTTCACCCAGCTGAAGGAACTTCGCCTTCAGCTTGCCCAAGAGGCAAACGTGCCCTCCTACGTAATTTTTTCCAACGCCACGCTTGCGGATATGTGCGCAAAAAAGCCCAAAAACCTGCGGGAATTTCTAGAGGTAAACGGCGTTGGCAATGTAAAATCCCAGCTATACGCCGACGCCTTCCTCCAAGTAATCAACC
>JAVVZC010000041.1:0-9069 GCA_036650755.1 Oscillospiraceae bacterium | reverse complement strand
GCTATAGTAATAGGATTACTCTGTCAGAGTATCGGATGGAGAAAAATATGCAAAACGAAAAAATTTCACTTATTATACCGGCTTACAACGAAGCTTCCATAATTTCGGACACAATCGGGCAGGCGATGGCTTACCTTGACAATAATTTCTGTGATTATGAGCTTATAATTGCCGACGACGGCAGCACGGACAACACTCGGGAGCTGGTTGAAGCTATACCAAACTCTCGGCTTCGCTGTGTTTCCTACAAGCTCAACAGGGGCAAGGGCTGTGCTGTGCGTGAGGGGGTTTTGGCGGCGACGGGGGACATTATTGTCTATACGGACGCGGACCTTGCCTATGGGCTTGAGGCTGTGGGCGAGCTTGTTGCAAAGCTTAAAAGCTCCGGCGCGGGGGCGGCTATCGGCTCACGAAAGCTTCACCCGGAGGGTTATCGGGATTACCCGCCCATCCGACTTTTGGCTAGTCGGGTTTTTGGGATTATAACAGGGCTGATGTCGGGCTTTCACTACGATACCCAGTGCGGGCTGAAGGCTTTTACTGCCACTGCCGCCCGTGAAATTTTTTCCCGCTGTGAAAATTTTGGTTTTGCCTTCGATTTTGAGGTTATGATGCTTTCGGAAAAGCTTGGAATTTCCGTTGCCCAGCTGCCGGTTATGATTATAAACCATCGGGACTCCAAGGTTCGGGTTATTCGGGACAGCATAAAAATGTTCGGCGACATCATAAAAATTCGCCGTTCGGTTTCAAACCGAATGAAAGAGGAAGGGCGTAAATGAGTCTAAAAAACCAACACCGCTTCAACCGCGCCACATATTTCGCCCTGTTTGCCGTTTTGTTCGGGCTTATTTTTGCCCGCTATTGCTACTTCGGCTTTGAATATTTTTATCAGATGGACGACTACATCCAGTACCACAACTACAAGGCGTTCAATCCTGACCTGTGGGGGCTTATCGCAAGCTTGGGGATGCTGTCAAACCGACCCCTTGCGGGGCTTTGCGACCTTTTTATCTGGTCAAATTTTTACAATTGCATGATTGTGGCGGTGGGGATAATTTCCGCCATGTACGCCGCCTCCGCCCTTTTGCTGCATCGGGTATTTTCAAAGCATTTCGGTACCGGCTTTTTGTTTTTTGTCATATACGCCCTGCTGCCCTTGGGCTTTGAGGGGGCTTATTGGGTCTCCGCCTCCTCACGAATTATTGTTGGGCTGTTTTTCGCCTCGCTGGCGCTTTTCTTTTTTGAGGGCTGGTGCGAAAAGGGCAAAGCACATCGGCTGTTGCTCTTTGTCGGCTTGCAACTGATTGCCTTTTGCTTCTACGAACAGGTTGTGCTTTTTTCCGGCGCGGCAACCCTTATTATCATGCTCCTAAACCTTAAAAGCCGCAATCGCCGCGCCCTTTGGGGCTTTCTGATGTTCCTAAACGCGGCAATTTATTTTGCCCTTACAAAGCTTGCGCCCACCGGGGTTTACAGCGGGAGAACGACCCTGATTTTGCCTTGGCAGGCGGGGTATATGGAGCTTTGCTTCCTGCCGGCAGGGGCGCAAATGCTGGAAAGCTTCATCAGCGGAGGCTTTGCCACCTGCGGAAAAGGGCTTGTTCGGGGCTTTGAAATTATTTTTTCCCAGCCGAATATCCTGTTTATCCTTGTGATTTTGCTGCTCTGCGCCGCATTTCTTCTTATCGGGCGAAAAACAAAGCGGGAGAAAATCCGCTTTTTACCTGCGCTTTTCTCGGGGCTGTTTCTTACGCTTGCGCCCCTATTGCTGTTTTTCGTGCTAAAGGACCCTTGGTTCGGAGTGCGAAACGCCCTTTGCTCCTTCTGCGGTCTTGCCCTGATGGCGGACGCTCTTTTGGGGCTTGTTTTAAGGCGCTTTTCCAAAGCCCCAAAAATCGAAGCTTGGATTGCAACGGTTTTGGCACTGCTTTGCTGTGTTGCCGCCGTGAGCGAGCTTCACGATTATCGGGAAACCACCCTTGCGGACAAGCAAATTGCAAGCGCCGCGGGGCAGGCACTGGAAAACGAGGATTTTTCCGACCACCGCCCGATTTTGCTTTTGAATGTGGACGCCTCCTATGTAAAAAACGCGAATTTCTACTTCCACGACCACGGCTACGGCGTTACGGGCAGCGATTGGGCTATGACGGGGGCGGTTCGCGCCCTCAGCGGCAGAGGAAAAATTCCAATGCTGACCCCTATTTCCAAATACCGTAGCTTTGCAATCCCCAAGGACAACTCAAAAATGTTTTTCTATTCCCAAGGCGAATTTGTCCCCGTAAGCCCCGAGGAAACAAAGGACGGCTGGCGGCTTAAAGACAGCGGCGGGACAATTTTGGGAGAGCTGCTGTTCTCCCAAGGCTCCGCAAACCTTAGAGTAAAATAAAAAAACAGCCTGCAAAGCGTGATGCTTTGCAGGCTGTTTTTTTGTCAGTCGATTACTTTTTCGATGAAATATCTGGGGCGGTGCTTGCTTTCGAGATAGATTTTGCCCACATATTCGCCAACAATGCCAAGACCCAAAAGTAGCAGTCCGCCAATGAGCAGCAGGGTCAGCAGCAGGATTTTCCAGCCCTCGAAGCCGCCGCCAAGGCAAGCCTGAACTATGAAAACCACAAGGAGGATAAAATCCGCCACCATGCTTAAAACGCCGCAACCCAAAATGGCGCGCATGGGCTTTGCGCTGAGGGAGGTGATGCCCTCCACAGCAAGCCCCAGCATTTTTTTGAGGGGATATTTGCTCTCCCCCGCGATGCGCTCGCCACGGCTGTATTCCACGGTGTCGGTTTTGTAGCCCAGCATGGGGACAATGCCCCGAAGGAAAAGATTGACCTCGCCATATTCGGAAAAGGCGTCCAGCGCCACACGGCTCATAAGGCGGTAATCGGCGTGGTTAAAGACGATTTCGCCGCCCAGCCCCGCCAAAAGCTTGTAGAAGCCCTCGGCTGTGAAGCGCTTAAAGCCGGTGTCGGTTTCCCGAGAGTTGCGGACGCCGTAGACGATTTCACAGCCCTCGTAGTATTTTTCCAGCATTTCGTCAATGGCGTTGATGTCGTCTTGAAGGTCGGCGTCCATGGAGATGGTGACGTCGGCACGGGAGCGGGCGGTCATAAGCCCCGCCACAAGCGCGTTTTGGTGACCCCGGTTTCGGGAAAGGCAAACTCCGGAAAAAAGCTTGTCCGCCTCATGGAGGGCGGAAATGAGCTGCCAAGTTTTGTCGCTGGAACCGTCGTTCACCAGCAGAACACGGCTGTCCTTGGAAATTTTGCCGTTTTCAATGAGGCTGTGCATTTTTGCCCGCAGTCGGCGGGAGGTTTCGGGAAGCGCCTCCTCCTCGTTGTAGCAGGGGATGACAAGATAAAGGGTGTTGCCCCGAAAAGTTTTGTTTAAGTCTTCCACATCGTTCTCCTTTGGCTTTGATGGATACATTATAAATCCTGCGGCTGATTTTTGCAAGGGGCGGCAAAGTGGATTGAGCTTGAACTGCTTTCCCAAACTTTGACCCAAGGAAAAAGTGGGGAAAACCACATAAAAAGTACACGTTTGTAACAAGAGGAACGTTAGTATTATTGGGCATATTGATGAAGCTTTTGGGCGCAAAGGTACTAATGACGGTATGTTTTCATATACTATAACAATTTTGCGTTATTTTTATAAGATTTACACGATTTATGTTGTATTTTTCAACTTGTGGGACTACAATACAAGGCGAATAGATTTTCAAAAAACAAAGGCTGCCCATTCACCACAGTCAAAGCTTGCCGGGAGAAAACCATGATAGATATAATTTTAGTCGAACCTGAAATTCCCTCCAACACGGGCAACATTTCCCGCACCTGCGCCGTCACGGGGGCGCGGCTCCACCTTATCGAGCCTTTGGGCTTTGACATTTCCGACAAGGCTGTGAAGCGGGCGGGGCTGGACTACTGGGAGTTTTTGGATATTTCCGTTTACAAAAATCTTGATGAGTTTTTCGAAAAAAACGGCGACGAAAACCTTTGGCTTGCCACCACAAAGGCACCCCAAAGCTATGTTGAAGCAGATTTAACAGGCGATGTGAAGCTGATGTTCGGCAAGGAAACGGCGGGACTTCCCGAATTTCTGCGTGAGCGCTACCGTTCCCGTTGCATCCGCATCCCCATGCGGGACGAAACCCGCAGCCTTAACCTTTCAAACAGCGTTGCAATCCTATGCTACGAAGCGCTTCGCCAGCAGGGCTTTCCCGGACTTTCGGGCAAAGGCTCAATGGCTTAAGCGAAAACAACCATAGACTGACTTTCGGAGGAAGAAAAAATGAATTACAACAAAAAAACAGTGAGGGATATCAGTTTAAGCGGCAAGAGAGTTTTACTGCGCTGCGACTTTAACGTCCCCATGGACAAGGCGACGGGCGAAATCATGAGCGACGCCAGAATTGTCGCCTCCCTGCCCACCATCAAGCTACTTTTGGAGGGCGGCGCCGCCGTTTGTGCCTGCTCCCACCTTGGCAAGCCCAAGGGCGAGGTGGTTCCAAAGCTTTCTCTTGCACCCGTTGCAAAGCGCTTGGCGGAGCTTTTGCAAATGCCTGTTGTTTTCGCCTCCGATGTTGCCGGCGAGGACTCCCTTTCCAAGGCAAAGGCACTGAAAAGCGGCGAAATCATGCTCATCGAAAACCTCCGCTTTGAAAAAGGCGAGGAGGCAAACGACCCCGACTTTTCAAAAAAGCTTGCCGCTCTTGGCGACACCTTTGTCTGCGACGCCTTCGGCACCGTTCACCGCGCCCACGCTTCAACTGCAGGCGTTGCGGCTTTTTTGCCCGCCTATGCGGGACTTTTGGTGGAGCGGGAAATTTCCGTTATGGGCGAAGCTCTGACGGCACCCAAGCATCCCTTTGTGGCGATTTTGGGCGGCGCTAAAGTCTCCGACAAAATCGGCATCATCAAAAACCTTATCGAAAAAGCGGACACCATCATTGTCGGCGGCGGCATGGCATACACCTTCTTGAAGGCACAGGGCTACACCATCGGCACCTCCCTCTGCGAAGGCGACAGACTTGGCGACGCCCTCGAAATGCTTAACAAGGCGGCGGAAAAGGGCTGCAAGTTCCTTCTGCCCTGTGACCACCTGACGGGCGACGCCTTCAGCGCCGACTGCAAAAAATTCGCCATCGACAGCCAAAACATCCCCGAGGGTCAAATGGGCATGGACATCGGTCCAAAAACCCTTGAAATTTTCTGCTCCGAAATCAAAAACGCGGGCACAGTTGTTTGGAACGGCCCCATGGGCGTTTTTGAATTTGCCGGCTTCGAAAACGGCACAAAGTCCGTTGCGGAGGCGGTTGCCGCCTGCAAGGGCACAACAATCGTCGGCGGCGGCGAGTCCGCGGCGGCGGTTGCAAAATATGGCTTGTCCGACAAAATCACCCACGTTTCCACCGGCGGCGGCGCATCACTTGAATTTCTTGAAGGTCGGGAGCTTCCCGGAGTTGCCTGCCTTTTAAACAGATAGGAGAATAAAAAAATGAACAAAAAATACCGTAAAGCAATAATCGCGGGAAACTGGAAAATGAACCTGCTTCCCACCCAGGTGAAGCCCTTTGCCGAGGAGCTTCGCAAGCTTATGCCAAAAACAAAAACCTGCGAAACCGTGCTCTGCGTTCCCTTTACCCACGTTTCCGCACTTCACCGCGCTTTGAAGGACAACCGCATTGCCGTTGGCGCTCAGGATGTCAGCGTCAACGATAAGGGCGCCTACACAGGCGAAATTGCCGCAAATATGCTCTCTGACCTTGCTACCCGCTATGTTATTGTGGGTCACAGCGAGCGCCGCCAGTACCATGGCGAGAGCGACTTTATGGTCGGTCAAAAGGCAGCCGTTGTTCTTGCCGCCGACATGCAGCCCATCATCTGCGTTGGCGAAACCTTGGAACAGCGTGAGCGGGGTCTAACCTTTGAGCACATCCGCTATCAGGTCATTGCGGCGCTTTCCAACATCTCCGACGAGGATCTTCGCCGCTGTGTCATCGCCTATGAGCCAATTTGGGCAATCGGCACCGGCAAAACAGCCTCCCCCGAGGAAGCACAGGCGGTTTGCGAAGCCATTCGCAGCGTTATTCGTCAGCGTCGCGGCGCAAGAATTGCCCGTGGCATCAGCATCCTCTACGGCGGCTCCATGGGTCCGAAAAACGCCCTTGAGCTACTTTCAATGCCCGATATAGACGGCGGTCTTATCGGCGGAGCCTCCCTTAAGCCCCTTGATTTCTCCAAAATTATCGAAGCGGTTTCCCTTGCTGCCGGGGAGGAAAAATAATGAAAAAAATCCCCACAGCTCTCCTGATTTTGGATGGCTGCGGTTTGGCGGAGCCCGGCGAAAAGAACGCGGTTTCAAGGGCATACACGCCAAATTTGGACAGGCTGCTTCAAAGCTGCCCCAACACTCAACTTTCTGCCTCCGGGCTTGATGTGGGTTTGCCCCTTGGGCAAATCGGCAACAGCGAGGTTGGTCACACAAACATCGGCGCGGGGCGGGTGGTTTACCAAATGCTGCCCCTTATCACCAAGTCAATCGAGGACGGAAGCTTCTTCCAAAACAAAGCATATATCAGCGCAATGGACAACGCCTCCCGTGAAAACAGCGCCCTTCACCTTATGGGTCTGCTCTCCGACGGCGGCGTTCACAGCCACAACACCCACCTTTACGCCCTCCTAAAAATGGCGAAGCAGCGGGGCGTCTCAAAGGTTTTCATCCACGCATTTTTGGACGGACGGGACGTAAATCCGGGCAGCGGCATCAATTATGTCCGTGACTGCATGGAAAAATGCCGTGAAATCGGCTTGGGACAAATCGCCACAATCCAAGGCAGATTTTTTGCCATGGATCGTGACAAGCGCTGGGACAGACTTGAAAAAGGCTACAACGCCTTGGTTTGCGGCGAGGGCGAGCACAATCCCGATGCCATCGGGGCGCTTGAAAAAAGCTATGCCGCCGGTGTCAGCGACGAATTTGTGGAGCCTATCATCTGCCTTGACGAGGGCACAATAAAATCCGGGGACAGCGTGATTTTCTTCAACTTCCGCCCCGACCGTGCCCGGGAAATCACCTATGCTCTTTCAAGCGAGGATTTTTCCGGCTTTGAGCGGAAAAACTTCCCCCAAGACCTTTGCTATGTTTGCACCACCCGCTATGACGAGGCGCTGAAAAAGCTGCCCGTCGCCTTCCCGCCGGAGCCTCTTATCGACACCTTCGGCGAATATATCAGCAAGCTTGGCTTGACCCAGCTGCGCATCGCGGAAACGGAAAAATATGCCCACGTTACATTTTTCTTCAACGGCGGTGTGGAGCAGGTTTACGAGGGGGAGGACAGAATTCTTGTCCCCTCACCGAAGCAATTTCCCACCTATGACCTAATCCCCGAAATGAGCGCCTTTGAAGTCACCGAAAAGCTGACGGAGGCAATCCGAAGCGGAAAGTATGACGTTATCATCTGCAACCTTGCAAACTGCGACATGGTTGGTCACACAGGCGTTATGACCGCCGCAATCAAGGCGGTTGAAGCCGTTGACCTTTGCTTGGGAAAAATTGGTGACGCGGTTTCCGAAATGGGCGGCACCTTGCTTGTAACCGCCGACCACGGCAACGCGGACAGCATGGTTTCCGATAATGGTGAGCCCCAAACAGCCCACACAACAAACCCGGTGCCCTTCATCATTGACGGCGCGGATGTTAAGCTGCAGCCCGGCTGCCTTGCGGACATCGCCCCCACAATGCTTGCCCTTATGGGCATCCAAAAGCCCCCGAAAATGACGGGAAAAAGCCTGATTGTCAATTAAACCCACACAAATAAAGGAGAAAAATTATGAACCAGTATCTTGAAATCGTAGACCTTATGGCTCGTGAAATTCTTGATTCCAGAGGCAACCCCACTGTCGAAGTTGAGCTGACTCTTGAGGACGGCACCTGCGCCCGCGCCGCTGTTCCCTCGGGCGCCTCCACAGGCATCTACGAAGCCTGCGAGCTTCGTGACGGCGACAAGTCCCGCTATAACGGCAAGGGCGTCCTAAAGGCAGTTGAAAACGTAAACGGCGAAATCGCCGAAGCAATGCTTGGACTGAACGCCATGGATCAGGCGTCCATCGACAAAATGCTCATCGAAATTGACGGCACCCCCAACAAAACCCGTCTGGGCGCAAACGCGATTTTGGGCGTTTCCCTTGCCTGCGCAAAGGCGGCTGCCCAGTCTCTTGGCATGAGCCTTTACAGCTATGTGGGCGGCGTCAACGCAAAAACTCTGCCCGTGCCCATGATGAATGTGCTGAACGGCGGCGCTCACGCCTCCAACAGCGTTGACATTCAGGAATTCATGATTATGCCAATTTCCGCACCCAACTTCAAGGAAGCTCTCCGCATGTCCGCAGAGGTTTTCCATGTTCTCAAAACCGTTGTTACCTCCGCCGGCGTTGGCGACGAGGGCGGCTACGCCCCCGACCTCAAGAGCGACGAGGACGCGCTGATTGCTCTTGTTGCCGCCATCAAAAAAGCGGGCTACAAGCCCGGCGAAGATTTTATGATTGCCATGGACCCCGCAGTTTCCGAGTGGTTTGACGACAAGGACGGCTGCTACCATCTGCCCAAGCGCGGCACAGTTATGACCCGTCAGCAAATGGTCGATATGTGGGTTGATTTTGTCAACAAATACCCCATCATCTCCATCGAGGACGGCATGGCAGAGGAGGATTGGGAAGGCTGGAAGCTGCTGACCGATGCTCTCGGCTCCAAAATTCAGCTTGTGGGCGACGATTTGTTCGTAACCAACCCCCAGCGTCTGAAAAAGGGCATTGAGCTTGGCGTTGCAAACTCCATCCTCATCAAGCTGAACCAAATCGGCACCCTGACCGAAACCTTGGACGCCATCCAAATGGCTCACAGAGCGGGCTACACAGCAGTTGTTTCCCACCGCAGCGGCGAAACCGAGGACACCACAATCGCCGACATCTCCGTCGCCGTAAACGCCGGACAAATCAAAACCGGCGCCCCCAGCCGCGTTGACCGCGTAGCAAAATACAACCAGCTCCTCCGCATAGAAGAAGAACT
>JAVVZC010000040.1:0-9082 GCA_036650755.1 Oscillospiraceae bacterium | reverse complement strand
AGGGCAAAATAAGCTCCCCGAAAAAGCCGTCCTTTTCAAGCGTAAAGCTGTCCATAAACTGTCCTCCGTTTTCGCTGCCTAGTCCCTGCTTTCCGCTTGGGTGCCAAGGCGGCGAATTAGCTGTTTCATTTTTGAGATTACTTCCATTTTGTTTGCGGAAGGGGTCAAGCCGTTTGAACAGCGGCTAACGGAATATTCCCAAAGGGCGTTTACCATGTCGGAATATTCCACCATGCAAAGGGAAAAGGGGGCTTGACTTCGCAAAATCAGAACTCGGTAGCCGTCCTTTGTGTAGACGGCACTTTCAAAACTGCTGTCCTTTGAGAGCACAACCTGATAGCGGGGGTTGCTTTCAAGGAGGCTAACGGTGTTTTGCAGATGACTGCGATATTCCTCCGGGGTGTAAAAAACCGCGCGGTTCAGGAACATTTCAAGGGCGGGGTTGCGCACCCTGCCGGCGACGATATCCTCAAAGCTTGCAAGGGGATAAATCTCGGTGTAGCTAAAGCTTTCCATGAGCCGAAAAACGCTTTCCCTTCGAAATTCAAGCTCCTCCCTCAAAATCCTTGTCTGCTCCCCGGGATGGAGAGCGGCGTACTTTTCAATGGTTTTCGGAGGGGTGGAGATGAAGGAGGGACCGCCCGTCATGACAATGCAATCGGAGTAGTGACGGTAAAAATCGGATATACAGCCCCGAAATTGGGAGGGGGCGCTCCCAAAGTCATAGACCTTGGTGGCGGGCTTGCAAAGCGCCAAATATGCGTCAAATTCCCGATTGTAGGAGGCGACGATGGCGGGGTCGGTGGTTAAAAAAGTGGTGCCGCCTTCGGTTTTTTGACCGATTGAGGTGGAAACCAGCGCCGCGACGCCGTTTACAACATAGAGCGTGCGGTTGTAGATGTTGTCCCGAAGATGGGGGTAATAATATGAATGCACCTGTCCTGTCATGTAGAGAGGGAGCCAGCGGGTAACGGTGTCAAAAGCCATGGAAAGGTCATAGGTTCGGGGCACAATTCGGGTGATGGGGTCGCCCCTTGCGGTGGCGCCTGCAATGCTTGCCGCAAGCTCGCCGGAATATTCCTTTTCTGTCCAAATCCAATCTGTGGGCTCGTCGGTGAGAAGCTTAATTTCACCTCCCGGAGGAGCGGCAAGGACAAGGCGGACAAACATTTGAGTTGCCCGACGCTTTCCCTCGTTGCCGTAAAAGGCGAACATTGAACGCTCGCTTTGGCTTTGAGCGGGCTGGGGCACAGAAAGGGTGGGAGGCTCGCTTTCCAAAAGCTTAAGGCGGTCGAAGGCACGGAGGAAAACGCCGGATTGACTTTGGGCGTGGGAAAGATTGCTTGAAAGCCAAACCGCCAGCGTGTCGGCGATTTTTGAAATGGGGCTGTTTGGGGAAAGACTGCTGTTTCCCAGCACCTCCTCCAGGGCTTGAAGCTTGTAGCCGTTGGAACAGCGCTTTGCAAAATATGCCGCCATGGACTGAATATATTCGGCGTTTTGGGGCACATTTCGCTTTCCACTGCGCAAACGGCTGATAAGAGAGGGGTCAAGCTGAATTGCGGCGGCAAGCTGTTTGTTGGATGTGGAGGTCAGTTCCATAAGGAAAATGAGCTTGTCGGGAAAAGTCAAAAAAATCACCTCGGGCTTATTATAAGGTGGCGTCTTGAAATATGCAAGATATTTGGCATTTTAAATGACAAACAAAAGGCAATGCCAATTCCATGAAAACCCTTGATATTTCGTCACAATTTAGTATAGTGGTAAAAACAGGAAAAAATAAACGCACATTTGTGCGGCACATACAAACACGGCAATTCAAATAATGACAAAGATTGACAAGTCTCCCTCATCCATAGCACAAAGGGCGCGGGGAAAAGCGAAGCAATTTCTTAAAGTGAGTATAGGCAGCAGCGCTAAACTACAGTAATTTTTGAAGGACGTGGACTAATGAAAAATTTTGCGGAACCGATAAAGGACAAACCCATCCTCTGGGACTATTATGCCGCTCGGGAGCTGAGCTATTTGCCTGAGCGGGGACTTGGCTACACCTATGGCATTGTTGCAAGCGGCAGCATGAGCAACGGCTGGAAAATCATCGAAGCGGTGCATCGCATCTCCGAAAATCGGGAGGTAGTGGAGGACATCGCCGCCCTGCTCACAAAGCATCAAATTCCCCTCAGCATAATTAAAAGCTCCTCGGGAGAGCTGCTTCATCAGGTCAACTAGAAAGCTCTGATTTAATTTTTAGGTTCCACAAAAAAAGCCGTAGGATATGCTTACATATCCCACGGCACATTTTTTTGGTTTTTTGGAAAGCTAGATTATTCCCACGCTGACAATTTGGAAGGTTTTTCCTTGGAGAAGCTGCAGGTTCGGGCTGTCGCAGTGCTCACAGAGAAAATCCGGTCCGAATTGTTCGAAGGTGGTTTTTTTGCCGCAGTCACGGCAGAGAAAAACCGCGGCTTCGTTTTCGATTATCACTTGGGCGCCCTCAGCGGCTGTGCCCTTTGCGATAAGCTCAAAAAATGACGCCATGTAGTTTGGGAGAACGCCGGAGAGCACGCCGACCTTAAGGGTGACCTTCGTCACACGCTTGCCCTTGTTTTCGGAGGCAACTCGGAGGGCGGTTTCCAAAACGTCCTTCATAATGCCAAGCTCGTGCATTAGTTCTGCTCAGCCATCAGAGCCTTAAGGTCAAAAGGAGCGAGAACGGAGGCGTCAACAAGCTCAAGAGAGATTGCGTCCTTTTTGCAGGCGGTGAGGCAGCCCTCGCAGCCGCGGCAAAGCTCCTCGTTGACACAAACCTTGTTGTCCGCGTCTCTGGAAATTGCAAGGAAGTTGCAGGCTTTTTCGCAAAGTCCGCAGCCCACGCATTTGTCTTGGTCGATTTTGGCTATGTAGCCGGAACCTGCCATCATGGGGGCGGTCAGGTAGTTTTGTGAGAGCAGGGCGGTGCAGCAGCAGGGGCAGCAGTTGCAGATGCTGTAGATACGACCGGCGGCAACGTCCTTGAAGAAGGCGGCGTGGACGTTTCCACGCTCGTGGCAGGCACGAAGAATTTCCAGTGCCTCGTCGGAGGTGATGAGACGACCCTTTGAGTATCTGTCACGGTCAAGGCACCAAGAAACCCAAGGCTCGCCGATGATGATGCAGACGTCACGGGGGGTGCAGCCCTTTTCGCCACGGGCGTTACGGCAAACGCAGTCGATAACGGCAATTCGGTCGGGGTTGTCGATGATGGCGTTGCGTGCCAGCTCATAGGGCATGATGGTTTTTGGAAGCTCACCAAGGTTAAGGTCCTCTGTGAGGGTGACGATTTGCTCGGCGTCGGAAAGGCGAAGCACCTTTGCGTGGTAGGTGTTGGTCATGATGGAGCCAACGCCGCTGTTGCACTGGTTGACGGCGGTTTTCACAAGCTCGTCAACAATTTCGTTTTCAATTCCGCCGGGCTTGACCAAATCGTCGGGCTCGGGCAGGTATTGGTTAAAGGACGCTCTCATATAATAGATATAGAGGGGAATGTAGCCAAAATAGAGCTGTGCGTGGACAAGCTGTGCAAAGCCCTCCTCGGTGCGGGGGAAAATTTTTGTCAGTCGGCGCTGGGAAATCTTTCTGACCTCGGGATCCTTGTTATACATTTGTGTTACTCCTTGACATTTATTTATCAGTTTGCAAGTTATTATAAAGGAAATGCGCAAATAATGCAAGCCCTGACTTCAGGGAAATTTGGAAATTTCTGACGTTTTTTTGTGACCTTGAAACGCATTTGAAACAGAATTTGCCCTCTACCATGGGAGATGGCAACAACATAGCCGAAAATATTCATATTGAAACACAAAAACGCGGATTTGAAACGCATTGTTTCAAAAGTACCCCCCTCCTATACATGAATTTTGCGTTATGTAAAGCGTTTTGCCGAAAACGCGAAATTATTGTTAATATCGGATAATTATATATGTGATTATTGCAAATAATTTGTAGTAGTTATTATATGATTTTAACAAAAGAGAAAGATGTAGGTTGCATTGGCATAGTACTTGCTGATATAATGCACGTAGAGGTTCATTTGGTGTGCGAATGAACACGACTATAATTTTATCATACGATTGGAAAGGACATGAATTATGGATTTCACTAAGGTAAAGTACGCAGTGGACGAAAAAGTTGCTATCATCTCCATGGACAGCCCCAAGAACATGAACGCATTTGACGAGGTTATGCTTGACGAGCTTTGCGAAGCTTTCAAAATGGCCGAGGAAAACAAAGACATCAAGGCTATCCTGCTCAACTCCTCCACAGACAAGGCTTTCTCTGCCGGCGGCGACGTTGGTTCCATGTACGAAGGTCTTAAGCAGTGCAACGGCGACAAGGCAATGTTCGCCGGCGAATTCGGAAAATCCATCGCAAAAATGGCAAACGTTACTAAGGCAATCCTTACCAGTGCAAAGCCCGTCGTCGGTGCCATTCAGGGCGCTTGCGCAGGCGCCGGCGTTGGTGTCGCTCTGGCTTGCGACTACACAATGGCAACTCAGGCTTCCGTCTTTATGACCGCTTTCTCAAAGCTTGGCCTTATCCCCGACGCCGGCGGAGTTTATCTCCTCACCCGCGCAGTTGGCCTCAAAAAAGCAACTGAGCTTGCAATGGACGGCGGACAAATGGTCTTTGCAGACGATGCTAAGGCTCTTGGAATGCTGAACGAAGTTATCGAAGACGATGACGCCTTTGCAGAAGCCGCCCTTAAGCGCGCAAAGAAATTCACCTATGGCCCTGCCAATTCCTATTCATACATCAAAAAGCTTGTTTGGGAATCCGAATTCCTCGGCTTTGACGAGTTTGTCAAGCACGAAGTTGACGGACAAATGGCTTGCGGCGCAACAGACGATTTCGAAGAAGGCGTATGCGCATTCGTCGAAAAGAGAAGAGCAAGCTTCAAATAAACACATTTCCAAAATAATCTAAGCTGTCGGCGCATTAGCACCGGCGGAAAGCTCACTGTCCGAAAAAGACCTTTTTGCGGTCTTTTGTCTCCGATTTCCATTCACTACATAAGCCCCAAAAAAACAAAATTTAAAGTTTTCGCCCCGGGAGGGGGGTTGCTCTTTTACAAAAAAACCGCTGTGTCGGTTTCGATGGAGAGACGACCCCCCGCCGCGACCTGCTTTAAATTCGGCGACAAAAGCTCCTCAAACACCGTAATAAGTCAAGCAGGAATACCCGCGCGCAAGGTAAATATAATGCCTTGTGCTGAGTTTATTAGTATTAAAAAGGAGAGAAGCAATCTCATGAGTAAAATTGTAACAAAAGCATGTGTTATCGGCTCCGGCGTCATGGGCGCCTCCATAGCAGCTCTGCTCGCAAGCGTCGGAATGCAAGTAACACTGCTGGACATCGTTCCCTTTAATGGACTGGACGAAAAAGAAAAGGCCGCCGGCCTCACCGAGGACAGCCGCGAATTCCGTAACCGTCTTGTTGACGGCGCAGTAGCTAAGCTTAAAAAAGACAAGCAAGCACCCCTTCTCAGCAAGGGCGCACTTCGCAACATCACCGTTGGCAACACCACCGACAACCTTGACCTCATCCGCGACGCGGACTGGGTTCTTGAAGTTATCGTTGAGCGTCTTGACATTAAGAAAAACCTTCTTAAGACAATCGCTCCCTTTGTCAGCCCCGATGCTATCGTCACCTCCAACACCTCCGGTGTTCCCATCACAAAAATCGTTGAGGACATGGACGACTCCTTCAAGGCACGCTTCATGGGCACCCACTTCTTCAATCCTCCCCGCTGGATGGGTCTGTTCGAGATGATCCCCACCAAATGGACCACCAAGGAAACCATCGAAACAATGGCACACGTTGGCGGCGACATTCTTGGCAAAACCTGCGTCTATGCAAAAGACACCCCCAACTTCGTCGGCAACCGTATCGGCTGCTACGGCGCAGCTCAGGTCATGCAGCTTACAGTCAAGTATGACTATGACCTCTCAACCGCGGACTACATCACAGGTCCCGTCATGGGTCACCCGAAATCCGCAACCTTCGGCACCGGCGACATGGTCGGTATGGACATCATTGCAAACGTCTCCAAAAACGTCTGCGACGCTTCCAAGGACGCCGTTGAAATTGCCGAGTACACCGTTCCCGATTACGTCACCGAGCTGATGGAAAAGGGCTTCTTGGGCAACAAGTCCAAGCAGGGCTTCTACAAGAAGGACGTCATCGACGGCAAGCGCGTTAAGTATCAGTTCAACTACAAAACCCACGAATATGACCTCATCGACGGCAAGCCCTCCCTTGACACCGTTAAGGCAGCGCTTAAGTCCGACAACAAGTATGAAGCCATGGCATACGGCGAAGAAAAAGAATGCAAATTCTACTGGGATTGCGTTAAGGGCATCTGCCTCTACAGCGCAAAGCTGGTTCCCGAAATCGCCGATGATTTCCGTGAAATTGACAAGGCAATCCGCACCGGCTACAACTGGGAAGTCGGACCCTTCGAGCTGTGGGACAAGGTCGGCGTGCGTCGCGCAGTAGAGCGCATGCAGGCTGAAGGCGCAACCGTTGCCAAGTGGGTTCTTGACATGCTGGCTTCCGGCAAGGAAACCTTCTACACAGCAGACGATGCAAAATCTCCCTACATCAAAATCAGCGCACAAACTGTTGTCAGCGAAAACGACGACTGCTCACTCCGTGACCTTGGCGACGGCGTTATGGGTCTTGAAATCCACTGCGCGGCAAACGCCATCGGCCCCCGTGTCGGCGACATCGTTCTCGAGTCCATCGACAGACTTAACAGCCCCGATTGGATCGGCATGGTCATCGGCAACGATGGTCCTATGTTCTCCGCAGGTGCCGACCTCCTTACAATTTGGAGCATGGGCACCGAAAAAGAATTTGCCGAGCTGGAAAAACTCATTCGTCTCCTCCAGAGCGCAACAGGCGCCCTCAGATATTCCAAAAAGCCCATCATTGCGGCTCCCTTTGGTCAGGCACTCGGCGGCGGCTGCGAAGTTATGATGCACTGCCCCAACGCTGTTGCTTTCTCCGAAACCTACTCCGGACTTGTTGAAGTCGGCGTTGGTCTTATCCCCGCAGGCGGCGGCACAACAGAGCTTACCCGTCGTATCATGGAGCGTTGCTATGGCGACGCCAAGACCGACCGTTACAACGCAATTCAGGCAGCCTTCCAAAACGTTGCAACCGCAAAGATGAACATGTCCGCCTACGAAGCCATCGAAAACGGCTACCTCAACAAGAACACCATCGTTGAGATGAACCGCGACAAGATCGTCAGCGTTGCAAAGCGCGAGGTTATCACCCTTTCCGAGAGAGGCTACATGCCTCCCGTCAAGCAGACCGTCAAGGTCGTTGGCGAGTATGGCTACGGCATGCTTCTTGCAGGCATCGAAATGGCACGCGGCAGCGGACAAATGTCCGAGCATGACGAGTACATCAGCAAGTTTATCGCCCGTGCAATCACCGGCGGCGATCTCCCCTACGGAACCGAAGTTACCGTCGAGCAGCTCCACGACATCGAGTGTGAGGGCTTCTTGGCACTCGCAGGAACCGAAAAGACCCAGGATCGTATCATGGCAATGCTGACCAACGGCAAGCCACTGCGCAACTAAGGAGGGAATAATACAATGAGTGAAATCAGAGAAGCTGTAATCGTAGCCTACGGTCGTAGTGCTATTGGTAAAGCAAAACGCGGAACTCTTAAAGACACCAGACCCGAAGTTTATGGTGCTGCAGTTCTTAAGGGCGTTCTTGCAAAGGTTCCCCAGCTTGACCCCAAAGACATCGATGACGTTATCCTCGGCTGCGCTTTCCAGGAAGCAGAGCAGGGCAACAACGTCGCTCGTTACGTAATGCTAAACGCAGGCATTCCTCAGGAAGTCCCTGCACAAACCGTTAACCGTTTCTGCTCCTCCGGTCTACAGGCAATCGCCATGGGCGCAAACTCCATCATGGCAGGTCAGGCAGACATCATCCTCGCCGGCGGCGTTGAGTCCATGTCCATGATTCCCATGGGCGGCAGCCTTGCCACAACCGAGGTCGGTCTTGCTTCCGCAGACCCCAAGGCATACACCCAAATGGGTATCACCGCAGAAAACATCGCAAAGCGTTACAACATCTCCCGCGAGGAGCAGGATAAGTTCGGCTGCATGAGCCACAACCGTGCAGAAGCAGCTCAGGTTTCCGGCAAATTCAAAGACGAAATCATCCCTGTTGAAGCCGTTAAGGTTCGCGTCGACAAGGACGGCCGCGTCGAGAGATACACCGAGAAGTTTGAAACCGATGAAGGCATCCGCTACGGTCTTACCACCGAAGCAATGGCAAAGCTCAGACCCTCCTTCATCCCCAAAGTCGGCACAGTTACCGCCGGTAACGCCTCCCAAATGAACGACGCAGCCGCGGCTGTTGTCATCATGAGCGCCGACAAGGCAAAAGAGCTTGGACTTAAGCCCATCGCAAAGTTCCGCAGCTTTTCTGTCGCGGGCTGCGAGCCCGATTACATGGGCCTCGGACCCATCTATGCAATCCCCAAGGCACTTAAAGTCGCCGGCCTCACCATGGACGACATCAGCGTGTTCGAGCTGAACGAAGCTTTTGCTTCACAGGCTCTTGCATGCGTGAAGGATCTGGGACTTGAGAGCCGTTTGGAAGACGTTAACCCCCTAGGCGGCGGCATCGCACTGGGCCATCCCCTTGGCTGCACAGGCGCACTGCTGACCTGCAAGCTCCTCTCCGAGCTTAAGCGTCGCGGCAAGAAGTACGGCATCGTTTCAATGTGCATCGGCGGCGGCATGGGCGCAGCCGGCATCTTCGAAATGTGCGACTAATTCCCAACTAAATAAGAAGTCCCCCGCCAACGGCGGGGGGCTTTTTTTGACCTTGAACTTGAACTTGACCTAGAACTTGACCTAGAACTTGACCTTGAACTTGAACTCATTCCTTGGCACCTATCCCTGCCATTCTGTCCCCCCCTGTTCCTGTCATTCTGAGCGAAGCGAAGAATCTTTCTCTGCACTTGAACTTGACCTTATCCCTATTAACCGCAACATGGTTGCTCACATCCGCC
>JAVVZC010000039.1:0-9123 GCA_036650755.1 Oscillospiraceae bacterium | reverse complement strand
TGGTACCGGTGGTCGGACTCGAACCGACATGCTGTTGCCAGCGGTGGATTTTGAATCCACTACGTCTACCATTCCATCACACCGGCGTGAACAGTGGTTATTATACCGTATATGGAGAAATTTATCAAGAACTATTTTTTATTTCGGGGGAGGGGACGATAAGTCGGCGGCGGCGGAGCTGTTTTTCCGAAAAGTAAAGACAGCCGCCGTGGCGCATCCCCCCACCGCGCTTGTAATTCGGGGGAAAATGTGGCATACTAAAACAAAGAAATCAATAGGCAGGTGGCAAAATGAAGGAAGAATTCTACTCAATCGGCGGGATGCACTGCGCCTCCTGTTCCTCGGCTGTGGAGCGGGTCACTCGGCGGATAAAGGGCGTTGAGCGCTGTGATGTTAACCTGCCCATGAACCGAATGGACATCGTTTATGACGACAGTGCCGTCACGCCTGAGGACATTATTTCCGCCGTTGACAGGGCGGGCTTTTCGGCTCAGCCCTTGGAAAAAAACGGCAAAGCCGCCCCAAAATCCACGGAGGAGGACGAGGGCACACTAAAAACCCAGCGCTACAGGCTTATAATCGCGGCGGTTTTTTCGATTTTACTGCTCTATCTCTCCATGGGAACCATGCTTTTTTCGGGGCTTCCCCTGCCGGAATTTTTAAGCATGAGCCGCCACCCCCAAAACTTTGCTCTGATGCAGGCACTGCTCACAATCCCTGTTCTGTTTTGCGGACGGGAGCTTTTTGTCAGTGGCTTTCGCTCACTTTTCCACGGCTTTCCAAATATGGACGCCCTTGTCGCCCTCAGTTGCACGGCTTCGTTTCTTTACAGCATCGTCACCTGCTTTATGCTGGATAGGGACATGCACCTTGTCCACAACCTCTATTTTGAATCGGCGGCAATCGTCATTACCCTTATTTTGGTGGGCAAATTCATCGAGGAAAACAGCAAAAAGAAAACCAAAAGCGCCATCACAAAGCTGATGCAGCTCTCGCCCGACACCGCAATTTTAGTTCGGGACGGCGGTCAGTGGGAGGTTCCCACGGAAATTTTAAAGCCCGGCGACATTGTTTTGGTGAAGCCGGGGACGAGAATTCCCCTTGACGGAGCGGTCACCGAGGGCGCGGGCAGCGTTGACGAGAGCATGTTAACCGGCGAGAGCCTCCCCCTTGAAAAAACCGTGGGCAGCTTGGTTATCGGCGGCAGTATAAATGTCAGCGGCGCGCTTTTTGTTGAAATCACAAGGGTTGGCGAGGACACCACCCTTGCAAAAATCATAAAATTCGTGGAGGACGCTCAGGGCAAAAAAGCCCCAATCTCAAAAATCGCGGACAAGGTTGCGGGATTTTTCGTGCCCCTTGTCATGGTCATCGCCGTTGTCGCCGCCGCAATTTGGCTTTTCGCGGGGCAGGACTTTGCCTTTGCACTGAAAATTTTTACCTCGGTTTTGGTTATCGCCTGCCCCTGCGCCATGGGGCTTGCAACCCCCACCGCAATAATCGTGGGCACAGGGCTTGGCGCCTCAAAGGGCATTCTAATCCGCAGTGGCGAAGCCTTGGAAATTACCCACAAAACCGATGTGGTGGTTTTGGACAAAACAGGCACGGTGACAAAGGGCAAGCCCCGTGTTACGGAAATTATTCCCCTTGAAATGACGGAGGCGGAGCTGTTGACCCTTGCCTGCGCCGCGGAAACGCTTTCCGACCACCCTCTTGCCAAGGCGATTGCGAAGGAAGCCGCCGAAAGGGAAATTTCAGTCTTTCCGCCTGTCTCCGCCTTTGAAAACCTGAACGGCTTGGGTGTCAAGGCGATTTTGGCGGGGGGAGACGCCCTGATTATCGGAAATTCCCGCCTGATGGCGGAGGAGGGCATCGACACCATAGCTCTTGCTTCGGAGCTTGAACGGCTGTCGGGCGAGGGGCAAACTCCCATGACGGTGGCACGGGGCGGCAAGCTTGCGGGCGTTATCAGCGTGGGTGACACTGTGCGGGAAAGCTCCCGCGGCGCCATCGAAAAGCTGAAAAGCCTTGGCATCGAAACCATTTTGCTAAGCGGCGACAACAGCGCCGCCGCGGCGCACATCGGCAAGCAGGTGGGCGTTGACCGAGTTATCGCGGAGGTGCTCCCCGGCGACAAGGCGGCGGTGGTGTCAAAGCTTCAAAGTGAAGGCAAAACCGTGATGATGGTGGGGGACGGCATCAACGACGCTCCCGCCCTTGCCCAAGCGGACGTGGGTTGCGCCATCGGAAACGGCAGTGACATCGCCATCGAGTCGGCGGATATTGTGCTGATGAAAAGCGACCTTGACGATGTTGCCCGGGCAATTCGTCTCAGCCGCCTTACAATAACCAATATTAAGCAGAACCTTTTTTGGGCTTTTTGCTACAACACACTTGGAATTCCAATCGCCGCGGGGCTTCTGTTTCCCGCATTTCACCTGCTTTTGAACCCCATGCTGGGGGCTTTGGCAATGTCGCTCAGCTCCATCTGCGTTGTTTCAAACGCCCTTCGTTTAAAAACCAAAAAAATATAAGGAGAACAACATGGAAAAAATCATTGTTTCCGACATGCGTTGCGAAAATTGCGTGGCGCGGATTTCAAAGGCGCTGAACGCCGAAAAGCTTAATTTCAGCATCGACCTTGCCGCAAAAACCCTTAGCCTTGAGGGCGGCGCTTCCGAAGCAAAGCTTGCACTCCAAAGGCTTGACGACCTTGGCTTTGACGCAAAGCTTGGCTAATACCCCGCAATTTCAAGCCCGAAGCCGTGGTCCAAGGGACCTCTGCCACTGCCCAAAGCAAGACCCGCGCGAAGTGCTCCCGTAAGGTAGCGCTTCGCGTTTTCTATGCTTTTTTCAAGGCTTTCCCCCGCCGCCAAGGAGCAGGCGATTGCGGAGGAGAGGGTACAGCCCGTGCCGTGGGTGTTGGGGTTGTCAATTTTTTCGCCCCGAAACCAGCGGGCTTCGCCCTTGGAAAAAAGCAGGTCGTTTGCGGCGTTAACAAGGTGCCCGCCCTTTAAAAGCACGGCACAGCCGATTTTGTTTGAAATTTCCTCCGCGGCACGGAGCATATCGCTCTCGTTTTCGATTTTGAAGCCCCAAAGCGCCTCGCCCTCGGGAATGTTTGGGGTGATGACCCTGCCAAGGGGCAAAAGTCGGGTGATGAGCGCCTCCATGGCGTCATTTGACATCAGGCGACTGCCGCTGGTTGCCACCATAACCGGGTCAACAACGATGTTTTCCGCCTTGTATTCCAAAAGCTTGTCGGCGATTGCGGTGATTATGGCGGGGGAGGAAACCATGCCGATTTTCACGGCGTCGGGGCGGATGTCCGTGAAAATGCAGTCCAGCTGCTGGGCGACAAACTCCGGGCTTGCCTCCATAATTCCGAAAACTCCGGTGGTGTTTTGGGCTGTCAGCGCCGTGATGGCGCTCATGGCGTACATTTTGTGGGCGGCGATGGTTTTGATATCCGCCTGAATGCCTGCGCCGCCACTGCAATCCGAGCCTGCGATTGTGAGAACCTTTTTCATGGTTTCTCGCCTCATTTCACAAATTCAATAGTTTTTTTCGAAAGCGCCCCCATGTTTTTCGCGGCGGCACAGATGTTTTCCTCCGCAAAAATCGAGGATACCAGCGCAACGCCGCAAATGCCGGAGCCTTTCAGCTTTTCGATATTGTGGGCGTAAATTCCCCCGATTGCGACCACGGGAATTTTAACGGCGGAGCAAATCTCCCGAAGGGTTTCAAAGGAAACCGCCGCCGCGTCTTTTTTTGTGGAGGTGGAAAAAACAGCCCCCACGCCCAAATAATCGGCGCCGCTTTTTTCAGCCAAAAGCGCCTGCTCAAGGGTTTGGGCGGAAACGCCCAAAATTTTGTCCCGCCCCAGCTTTTCCCGAGCACGGGAAGCCTCCAAATCGCTTTGCCCCACATGGACGCCGTCGGCGCCGACTTCAAGAGCAAGCTCCGGGTTGTCGTTTATTATGAGGGGCACGCCATAGCTTTTGCAAAGGGCTTTAATCTCCCGCGCCTCCGCCAAAAACTGCTCATAGGGCAGCGCTTTTTCCCGAAGCTGCAAAAGGCTGACCCCGCCTTTTAGTGCCTGCTCCACGTCCTGCAAAAGTGTTCTGCCATTGAGCCAAGTCCTGTCCGTTACGGCGTAGAGCAGGAGGGATGCCTTATCGAAGCTCATATTTTGCCCCCCTATTAAGGGCTTCGCCCCGAAGCAGGAAAACCTCATCAATGAGCAGGTTTCGGAAACTGCTGTTGCCCACGCCCAGCTTTTCGGCTTTTTCAAAAGCCAGCTCTCCGCAAAGCCCCATGGCGCAAACGGCGGCGGCGGTCGCCTCCAAAATGTCATTGGGATTGGCGGCGATAAAGGCGGCGGTCATCGCCGTCAGCATACAGCCACTGCCCGTAATTTTTGCCAGCATGGGATGCCCGTTGCGGATTATAAAGCTTCTGTTTCCGTCGGAAACAAGGTCAATCGCGCCTGTAATTGCGATTACCGCGCCGGTTTTCTTTGAAAACGCCCCGGCGAAGCTTATGAATTCGTCCAGATTTTCGTCTGTAATTGCGTCGGCAACGTCCGCGTCAACGCCCTTTGTTGTGCCGTTTCCCAGCGCCAGAGTTTTGATTTCCGAAACATTGCCACGAATGACGGAAAACTTGATTTTTTCCAAAAGACGGAAGGCTGTTTCCGTGCGGAGCCTTGAAGCGCCCGCGCCCACCGGGTCCAAAATGACAGGGTGCCCCAAGGCGTTTGACCGTGCTCCCGCCAAAAGCATGGAGGGGATTGCGCGCTCATTCAGGGTGCCGATGTTGATGTTCAGCCCGGAGCAGATTGAGGTGATTTCCTCCACCTCACGGGCATCGTCGGACATGATGGGGGAGCCGCCCACGGCGATTAGGATGTTTGCGCAGTCATTTACGGTGACATAATTTGTGATGTTGTGGATTAGCGGTGCTTTTTCCCGCAGGAGGTCAAGATATTTTCCCGGCATTTTTAGTTCCTCCAAAAATTTTATTTGCCAAAACGCAGAGCAGCCCTGTAATCAGCATCACGGGGAGGGTGCTTCCGAGAGGAAGATCAAGCTGCATGAAAACACGGTAGATTACAAAGCCCAGCGCCCAAAGAACAAGGTTCATGGGGCTAAAGCCAAGGGCGGAGCTGTCCTTTTTAAGGATGAAGTAGTCGCTGATTAAAATTGCAATCATGGGCGCGAAAACGGAGCCGATAAGGTAGAGGAAGCCCTCAAATTTTGTGACAGGGGCGAAGATTGCAAGCGCCGTGCCCACAATGCAAACTGCCACCGCCGACCACTTTTCGTTCAGCTTGCCGGAGATTGAAACGGCGCTGACGCCTGCGGAATAAACGTCCAAAAAGGTGGTGGTAACGGTTGAAAAAATGATAATCAGCAGTCCCGCAACACCAAGCCCCGCGGAAACCATAATTTTTGCGATGTCGCTCTCCCCTGTGAAAAGGGCGGCGCCCATGCCGATAAGATACATCCAGCAGCTGCCGCCAAAATAGACAAGCACGCTGACGGCTGTTGTGCGCCGCTTGTGCCGTGCCGTGCGGGTGTAGTCCGCAATGAGGGGAAGCCAAGAAAGAGGCATGGCAACGGACATTTCCACCGCCGCGCCGAAGCTGATTGTGCCCGAGGGCACAGCGCTTGAACCGCCGCCGAAAACCACAAAGCTTAAAACGATGGTTAAAATAAACAGTCCGCCAACGGCGATGATGTTGATTTTGCCCAAGTTTTTGATGCCCGCCAGCACCCAAAGCAAAATCAGGGAGCCGATGATAAGCTGCCAAGCCCAAGTGCCGCCAAAGCTGAAAACACTGCCCGCCGCCTTTGCGCCGCTGTCTATCATTATCGCCGTCCAGCCCACAAGCTGGAGCACATTAAGCAGGGAAAAAAGCAGGGAGCCTTTTTGACCAAAGGAAAATTTGACGGTTTCCATGGCGCTTTTTTCACTGCGGGCACCAATCATGCCCGCAAAATAGAGCAGGGCACAGCCGATGATGTGACCGATTAGAATTGCTGTCAGCCCCCGCCCAAAGCCCAAAGGGGCGATGAGGGTGCCGGTCAGGATTTCCGCGATTGAGACTGCGGCTCCGAACCAGATAAGACCGTTTGAAAACGCGCCGGTTTTTGTTTCTTCCTGCATTTCTTCCTCCATCCGAACGCGCAAAAAAGCGGGAAACACCAAAAATGGCACTTCCCGCAAAAAACATGGCAAAAGCTGCTTCCTACGTTGGCATTATCCAAATCAGGTGTAAGGGTCGGAGTTAGATGACTCCCTCTCAGCCTGCAACACAAGCTCCCCCGTTCGATTATTATATTTGTAAGTGCATTGTAGTCGGTATTTTTGAAAATGTCAAGGGGCAGCTTTGGGAAGAAAAGGGGAAGGCGATTGAGGAATTCCTTGGGATTTCCATTGTGGGGCGGGGCAGAGCTTCACTTTTTCATTGACGAACGCCCCCAATCAAGGTAAAATGAATTATAAGTGGGATATTGGCATATTCCCCATGATTTTGACCTTATAATACAGTGGAGGTCCAATATGAAGCTAATTCTGGCGGTTACCAGCAAATCGGATGCGCCCGGGCTTGCGCGAGAAATGTCCAAGGCGGGATATCCCTCCACAATCACAAACAGCTACGGCGGCTTCCTCCAAATGGAAAACGCAATTCTTGTTTCAAGCGTTGACGACACAAGAGTTCAAGAGGCTATCCGCCTCATCGGCGAAAACACCTCCGCAGGCAACGAGGATGTGCCCGACAACATCGTTTCAGGCAGCATCAAGCTGCCCGCCCACGTAAAAATCGGACGTGCTATCGTAATGGTTTTGGATGTGGAACAATTTGTGCGCCTATGACTAAAGACTTTCCCGACAACAAAAAAGTCTTTTCCCACGCCTACATCATCGCCTCTCCCGACGAGGAGCTTCGCGATAAGGCGGCGGCGGAGCTTGCCTGCACAATCATTTGCGATGGGGGCGGGGACAAGCCCTGCAAAAAATGCCCCCAGTGCACAAGAGCGCTTGCGGGCATCCACCCCGACATCTCCACAATTTCCCGACTTTTAGACGACAAGGGCAAACCCAAGCGGGACCTTGCCGTTGACCAAATCCGCGCAATTTCCGCCGACGCTTGGGTTCGCCCCCAGCAGGCGGAAAAAAAGATTTATATCATCAGGGAAGCCGGATTTATGAACGCCTCCGCCCAAAACGCCGCCCTTAAGCTTTTGGAGGAGCCTCCGAAATATGCCGTTTTTATCCTCTGCGTGCCCAGCGCGGAGCTGCTTTTACCAACCATCCGTTCCCGCTGTGTCATCATCCGCGCCAAGGGTGAAAGCGCCGGCGGCGACGGTAAGCTTTCGGCTGAATATATCTCCCTTGCCTCAAAAAAAGACGAGGCGGCGCTCTGCGGCTTTTTTAACCGCTGCGAAAAGCTGGAAACGGATCAGCTTATCGCAATGCTCAAGGACATAAAGCTCCGTTTGAGCGAAATTATCTGCTCTCGGGAAAAACCCGCTGAGCTTTCCCATGCCGACGCTGTCCGACTTTTAGCCCTTTGCGACAGAGCGACGGTTTATTTGCAAGTGAACGTCAGCCCAAAGCACATTTTGGGACTGCTTTGTGTGCTGACAACCTGAAATGAGGAATTATTTTGACTGATGTAGTTAGCGTAAAATTTAGCAGCCGTGGGAAGGCTTACTTTTTTGACCCCAACGGCAACACTGTAAATACGGGCGACAGAGTTATTGTGGAAACCTCCAAGGGGCTTGACATCGGCGACGCCGCCCTTGGCAACCACCCTGTGCCCGACGAAAGCCTTATCCCGCCACTGCGCCCCATTATTCGGGTTGCCACCGACGAGGACAGAGAAATTGACCGCATCAACAAGGAGCGGGAAAAAGAAGCCTTCAAAATCTGCAAGGAAAAAATTTCCTTCCACAAGCTTGACATGAAGCTTGTCAGCGTGGAGTGCGGCTTTGAGGGCAACAAAATCCTGTTTTTCTTCACGGCGGACGGTCGTGTGGACTTTCGGGAGCTGGTCAAGGACCTTGCCTCGGTTTTTCGCACACGTATCGAGCTTCGCCAAATCGGCGTTCGGGACGAAACAAAAATGCTGGGCGGTCTTGGCATCTGCGGCAAGCCCTTTTGCTGTAGCCAATTCCTTAACGACTTCCAGCCCGTTTCCACAAAAATGGCAAAAACCCAGTCCATGTCCCTGAACCCCACAAAAATTTCCGGAAGCTGTGGAAGGCTGATGTGCTGCCTGCGCTATGAGCAGGAGGCATACGAGGATTTAATGAAAACCATCCCCAAAATCGGCGCCTTTGTCCAAACCACCGACGGCTACGGAAACGTTGTCCAAACAAATGTCCTTCGCCAAAAAGTGAAGGTTCGCATCGACAGCACAGGCGAGCCGGAGGTCAAGGTTCTTGACGCCGCTCAGGTTGCCCTTGTCCCCGGGGGCAGACCCAAGCCCGGCGACCCACTGCCTCAGGTGCTCAACTACGTTTCAAAAGAGGAAGAACCCAAGGAGCCGGAGGAGGACGTTTGGAAAGCCCCCACCCTCTTTGCGGACAATTCCGGCATCCACGACGCCGGCGGCGGAAAGCCCTTTGGAAACGAGCCTCCCCGTGGCGAAGCCCCAAAGCCGGAGGCACGCCGCCGTTCCCGCAATCGCCCAAAGCAAAATTCCGGGAACAAGCCCGCCCAGCCCCAAAAGCCAAATCCCCAACAAAAACAAAATCAGCCCGTGGGCAACAAGCCCGCGCCCAAGCCCCAAGTGAAGCCCCTTCCCCAAGCGGGGGAAGCCGCCCAAAAGGGCACAGCCGAACAAAAACCCCATTCCTCCAAGCCCCAAAATCGCAACAGACGGGGCGGTTACACCCACCAAAAGCCCAAGCCCGAGGGACAAAAATAACAAGCAGGACTGCCGCAGGCATTTGCGGCAGTCCTTTCAATTTTTTGTGGCTTTTCGAAGCTTTTGGTGTATAATAATACTGTTATACATTTTTTGATTTTTAACGAGGTGAAGCGAATGCCGGAATTCCACGTAGTCAGCGAATACCAGCCTGCGGGCGACCAGCCGGAGGCGATTGACGC
>JAVVZC010000038.1:0-9183 GCA_036650755.1 Oscillospiraceae bacterium | reverse complement strand
GTGATTTGGCTCCTTTGGGGAATATTTTTCTGTTATTTTTTCCAAAGCGCTTCTTCTTTCGGCGTCGTTTTCCAGAATTCTTGCTCTGCCAAAGGCTATCACGCTACGGTAAATCGTGGTGAATTTTTCCGGCACAACCTCGTCCTTGTCGATTACGCAAAAGGACACCTTGTCGTTTTTCATAATCGCGTCGATTTTATGCCCCTGCTTCGCGCCGTGGAAATAAATTTTCCCCTCAAAATAAACATAGCTCATGGGCAGCGCATAGGGGTAGCCGTTTTCGTCCGACACCGCCAGCACGCCCGCACTGCAACGCTCCAAAACCCGCTGGGTATCCTCCTTTGACATTTCCTGCTTCATTCTTCGCATTTCTTTAAACATTTTTGTTTCTCCTTTTAAAACAGCCCCAGGATACACGAATTGTATCCTGAGGCGTTTATTTTTTTGCCGACTTTTATGCAGCGGCGGTGATGATGATTTTTTCGTCCTTGGCTGTGATGCCGATGCTTGACACCTTGCCGCGGAAATTGTCGATGATTTCGGTGGCGATGCTGTCCTCCACCTCTTTTTGGATGAGCCTGCGAAGATTTCGCGCGCCGTAGGTAAGGGAGTAGCTCTTTTTCGCAAGGTAGTCGAGAAGCTGGTTGTCGTAGCGAAGTGTGATGCCCTTTTCCGCCATTGCGTCGGATAATTCGTCCATCATCAGCTTTGCGATTGCCTTGAAATTTTCCTCGCTCAGGCTGTTGAAGTAGACGATTTCGTCCACACGGTTGATGAATTCGGGGCGGAGGAAGTCCTTAAGCGCTTTAATCGCCTTATCTTTGCCCTGCTGGGCAACACTGCCAAAACCAACGGTGCCGTCCCTTTTGTCACTGCCCGCGTTGGTGGTCATGATGATTACGGTGTTTTCGAAGTTAACCGTTCTGCCCTGAGCGTCGGTGATGCGTCCGTCGTCAAGAATTTGCAAAAGCACGTTCATAACGTCCGGGTGCGCCTTTTCGATTTCGTCGAAAAGCACCACGGAATAGGGCTTGCGGCGGATTTTTTCCGTAAGCTGTCCCGCCTCGTCATAGCCCACATAGCCGGGAGGTGAGCCGATAATTCGGGAAACGGAATGCTTTTCCATGAATTCGGACATATCGAAGCGGATAAGTGACTCGGGAGAGCTGAAAAGATCGGCGGAGAGCCGCTTCACAAGCTCGGTTTTGCCAACGCCGGTGCTACCCACAAAGATGAAGCTCACCGGCTTATGCTTTGCGGAAAGCCCCACACGACTGCGCTTAATCGCGGCGCAAACGGCTTCAACCGCCTCGTCCTGACCGATTATGTGCTCCTTGAGCCGCTGGTGCAGCTCCGCCAAGCGGTCATATTCGTCCTCACGGATGTTGCTGGCGGGGATTTTTGTCCAAAGCTCGATTACTCTGGCAAGGTTTTCGTTTGTTAAAGTGGGCTTGCCCATTGCCTGCAAATTTGCAAGCTCATCGGAAAGCTGAAGGCTGCTGCTGCGAATTGCGGCAAGGCGCTCAAAGTTGTCATGCTCCGCGTCCGCCAAAAGCAACTCGCGCTCTTTGTCTAAATCGGCGATTTCTTTGGTTATTGTATCCAATCTCTCGATTTGGGGGCTTTTTAGGTTAACATCAGAGCAGGCTTCGTCGATAAGGTCGATTGCCTTGTCGGGGAGAAAACGGTCGGTGATGTAGCGCTCGGACATGACGACCGCCTGACGGCACATCTCCTTGGAGATAGTTACGCCGTGAAATTCCTCGTAGTAGTGGGCGATGCCCTCAAGAATTTTGCAGCTGTCGTCGATGGAGGGCTCCCCCACGGTGACGGGCTGAAAGCGGCGCTCCAAGGCGGAATCTTTTTCGATGTGCTTGCGGTATTCCGTGAAGGTGGTGGCACCGATAACTTGAATTTCGCCTCGGGACAGGGCGGGTTTGAGGATGTTTGCGGCGTTCATGCTGCCCTCGGCGTCGCCGGCGCCAACAATGTTGTGAACCTCGTCGATGACGAGGATGATGTTGCCCTGCTTGCGGATTTCTTCGATTAGACCCTTCATGCGGCTTTCAAACTGACCCCGAAATTGGGTGCCCGCCACAAGGGAGGTAAGGTCCAGCAGGTGAACCTCTTTTTCGCGCAGCTTGTAGGGAACCTTGCCTGCGCTGATGCGCTGGGCAAGCCCCTCCGCGATTGCGGTTTTGCCGACGCCGGGTTCACCGATAAGGCAGGGGTTGTTTTTTTGGCGGCGGTTCAGGATTTGGATGACCCGCTCCAGCTCCTCCTCACGCCCGATCATGTTGTCAAGCCTGCCCTGCTCCGCTCTTTCGGTAAGGTTGATGCAGTAGTTGTCAAGAAATTTGCGTTTTTGTCCACGCTGAGTGCCCTGCTGTCCGTTGGATTTTGGGGGACGCTCCGAGGAGGGCGCGGGGGGCATTTCCATAGGCAGATTGTTGCCGGGTTCACCGCCGAAAAGGCGGTTAAGGTAGGGGAAGGTGGCAGTTTTTCCGCTGTCGTTGTCCTCCTCGTCCATGGGGATATCAAGGTCGCCAAAGCCTTCGGCTCCGCCCATGGCTGCGGTCATTTCGTTTGAAAGACCCTCCAGCTCATCGTCCGAGATACCCATTTTTGTGATGATATCGTCAACGGGCTTTATGTGAAGCTCACGGGCGCAGCTAAGGCAAAGCCCTTCGTTTTTTTGCTCGCCGTTCTCAACTTTTGTGATGAATATGACCGCCATATTCTTCTTGCAGCGGGCACATAATGTTGGATGCATATGCTGATCTCCTTGCTTATAAAATACTGGTTAAAGCTAATTGTTGTGGATGGTTAAAGTGGGAGGAAAAATGATAGCAGGTCCATTCTGATGAACAGATTGGTCAGAAGGGTTTTCTTAAGCTCTGCCTCCGGGATAAGAAGTCCGCCGAATTTTAGTATCCATGCGGCGATTGCCACGAAGAACAGACCGGTGAAAACTCCGGCGACAATGCCGCCGATGTTGTTTAGTTTATCCTTTTCGGGAATTTTAAAGCTCAGGTTGAGAATATTCCCAATAACCGTTAAAACTATGAGTGTTATTATGAAAAACACGAGAAAGCCGCCCACATAGGAGACAAGCGCGCACATGGTTTCCACAATTGCCGTGACAAGAGGGACGTTGGTTTTTTCGGACTCCGCCATGGCTTCCTTTGCCAGTTCTTTTGCGGTTTTGGAATAGATGCCCATTCCCATGAAGCTTTTTTCGCAAAGCTCCTCTTTGACCTCGGGATGGAGCTTTAGAACGTCCTCAACAGAAAGCTGGCTGTCCGTTGAGGGGATAAGCTCCTTCAGTGATTTTCCGATAACTCCGTCGGAGCCTTCCATATAGCCGCTGACAAAGGGGCGGAGCACGGGCGAAGCTTCATATGAAAAGGTGTTTGAAAGCAAATTTCCCATGTATAGAGAGATTATTATTATAAGTATACTGCCGACGCCCATTATAAGACCTTTTTTGTAGCCGTTCCACGCGCAAAATAAAACTACCGCAATCAGAAATATCTCAATAATAATTTTCATAACTTACCCCACGTTGTAAAGAGGGCTTTATGCCCGCTTTTTTTATTTTCTTTTATGCTCCCCCGCAAAGGCGAAGGGCATAATTTTTTTCTCTTAATAATCCTTTGAAAGTCTATTTCAGCACGAATTTTTCACAGTAGGAGGAGGCAAGCAGCAGAGCATTGCCATCGTGCCGAAGGAGAGCGTGTTTGAAGCCGGGGACGATTTCGCTTTCGGAGATTGGGCGCAGCTCACGGGTATAGAGCTTTGCGTCAAGAGCGCCGAAAACCAAGAGTTTTTGCTTGTTTGAGGAGAGTGAAATTGGCTTGTCCTTAAGGGAGACGGTGCCCAAGGCTCTGCCGTCGCAGGAAAAGCTGTTCAACTGGATTTCACTTCCCGTAATCAGCTTGCTGAGGGCAATGGTGCAGAATTCATCGCCAAGGTCAAAGTCGGAAAGGTAGCTTCCCTTGAAGCTGAAGGGTGGATTTTCCTCGCCGTCGGAGTTGAAGAAATGGAGGGCGGTTTCGGAGAGGACGCAAAGCCTGCCGTTGTCGCCGTAATGGAGCTTAAAGGCAAGCTCCTTTGGCAGAGTTGGAGCGGCTTGCTCCTTTTCGCTGTCCAAGTTGAAAAAGTGGATGGTACTGCCGTTTTTGTCCAAGCAGAGGACAGCAAGCGACTTGCAATCGGGGGAAACGGCGGCGTCAAGGGTGTAGCCGCTGCCTGAAAGCCATTTGTAGACGGGTTGAAGCTTGTTGTTGTAGACGGTTACGCCGCCCTTGTAGCCTGTTTCCTCGGTTGTGAGGGCAAGGTAGCCGGCTGGGTTCATTGAAACGGAGATGATGGGCTGATTGCTGTCAAGGTTTGTTGTTTTGCCATCGGAAAAGACACGAAGCGCACTGCCGCCAACATCGTAAAAGGCGGCTGATTTTTCCCCCGCGCAGACTGCGGGGTTTGTCATGGAGAAGATGTCTCTTGCGATTGTGACGCCGTTGCCGTCAAGGATTTGAAGCCCTGAACCCGAGGCGATAAGGAGCTTGTCGCCCATAAGGTCAAAAATTTGGTTTGAGCCGTTTTCGTATGTATAGGCTTCGGTTTCGGAAACAGCGGCGTCTTTTTTGGGGGGTGCCAAAGCTTGGGGAGAAAGCTTGTCCCGATATAGGAAAACCAGAACGGCTCCCAAAACGATAAGGATGCCGACAAGGGCAAGAAGCAGCCTGCCAAGCCTGTGCTTTGATGCTTTTTTCTTTTTAACTGCCATGTTCGCCCACTCCCCGCCAAATGCAGAAGCTTATGATATTCAATCATTGAGTTTCAAAGATTGTATCATATTTATAAAAAAAATAATAGATTTTTTGTTAATTTAACAGTTGATTTTGGAGCTCGGTCTATTTTGCCATCATGTCCCCCACAGCGCCCTCATACCAAAGCTGTGACATGTAAAGTCCTTGGGGCGGCATTGTGGGGCCTGTGAGCCTGCGGTCGCAAAGCTCCAAAAGCCTTGGAATTTCCTCCGGGCTTAGTTTTCCCAAGCCCACATAGACAAGAGTGCCCGCAATGGCTCGAACCATGTTGTAAAGAAAGCCGTTTGCGCAAACTCGCATTGAGATGATGTTATCCTCATGGGAGATATTGCACCAGTAAATTGTCCGCACAGTTGTTTTTGTTTCCGTTCCCACACTGCGGACGGCACGAAAATCGTGGGTGCCCTCAAAAGCCTTTGCCGCCTCCGACATTTTTTCCGTGTTCAGCACACCGGGAAAAAAGCAGGCGCGTTTTTCCAAAAAGGGGTCTCTTATGCGGCTGTTGTTGATTTTGTAGATGTATTCCTTTTTTGTGCAGGACAAAATCGCGTTAAAATCCGACCGGGCTTCAACGGCGTCTGTCGCCGCAATGTCCGGTGGCAGATGGCTGTTCACCGCAAGGGGAAAGCGGTCGATGGGGATTGTGCTGTTTGTTTTGAAGTTTGCGCAGTAGCGAAGGGCGTGAACGCCCGCGTCGGTTCTGCCACAGCCCACCACCTTGATGGCTTCGCCGCAAATTTCGGAGAGCGCCTTTTCAAGGGTTGCGGCGACGGAGGTTTCGGTTTTTTGCACCTGCCAGCCATGATAGGCGGAGCCGTCATAGGAAAGGCGCAGGGCGATATTTCTCATAGACCAAACCTCGCAAGAATGATTATTCCCACAAGCAGAACAAGAAAGCCGCCAAGGGTGATAAAGTCGGAAGCCTTGTATTTGAGGGTTTTCATGCGGGTGCGCCCCTCGCCGCCGTGATAACAGCGGGCTTCCATTGCGATTGCAAGCTCGTCCGCACGGCGAAACGCGCTGACAAAAAGCGGCACCAAAAGCGGCAACAGCGCTTTTGCCCTGTCTGTCAGCTTGCCTGTTTCGAAGTCCGCGCCACGGGCTTTTTGCGCGGACATTATTTTGTCCGTTTCCTCGATTAGGGAGGGGATAAAGCGCAGAGCGATGCTCATCATCATGGAAAGCTCGTGGACGGGCACACGGATTTTTTTAAGGGGGTTCATCAGCCGCTCCATGCCGTCCGTAAGGGACATGGGGGTGGTGGTGTAGGTGAGAAGAAAGGTGCCGGAAATCAGCATCATAATGCGGATAACCATGAAGCAGGCTCTTTCAATTCCCCCGGTGGTGAGGGTGAAAATCCACCATGAAAAAATTTCCTTGCCGCCTTTTGTGTAGAAAAGGTTGATAATGGCGGTGAAGATGATGATAAACGCCAAGGGCTTCAAGCCCTTTAAAAGAGCGGCGGGGCGGATTTTTGAGACCGCCACGGAAAGCACCAGCAAAAGGAGCATAACGCCGTAGCTGACATAGCTTTTTGCCACCAGCAGTGCCACGATGTAGATAAGGGTGCAGATTAGCTTAACACGGGGGTCAAGGCGGTGGACAAAGCTTGTGCCGGGAAAATATTGACCCAGGGTGATGTCCTTTAGCATGAGACTCCCCCCTTTTTCAGCGCAAGAAGGCTGTCCCGAAGCTGCTCGATGGTGTAGCAGTTTTTTGAAACGTCAACGGAAAGCTGATTTAAACGCAGGGCAATTTCGGTGACGGCGGGCACGTCAAGCCCCATGCCGCGAAGCTTGTCCGCGTTTGAGAAAATTTCGCCGGGAGCGCCGTCCATGGCGATGGTGCCGCCGTCAAAAACGATGAGCCTGTCCGCAATTCGGGCAACGTCCTCCATGCTGTGGGAGACGAGAATAACGGTGGCGCCCGTGACACGGCGATAATCGGCGATGTTTTGGAGGATTGCGGCGCAGCCCTCCGGGTCAAGCCCTGCTGTGGGCTCGTCCAAAATAAGCACCCGTGGGCGCATGGCGATAACCCCGGCGATTGCCACCCGGCGTTTTTGTCCGCCGGAAAGCTCCAAGGGGGATTTGTCAAAAATATACTCAGGCACGCCCACAAAGCCCGCCGCCTCACGGACGCAATCGTCAATTTCGGATTTTGAGAGCTTCATGTTTTTTGGACCAAAGGCGATGTCCTTGTAGACCGTGTCCTCAAAAAGCTGGTATTCGGGATATTGGAAAACCAGCCCGACTTTGAAGCGGAGCTGATGCCGCAGTTTTTTTGAGGCGTTGATGTCCTCCTCGTCCAAAAGCACCCTGCCGGAGCTTGGTAGCAGCAGTCCGTTCAGATGCTGAACAAAGGTGGATTTTCCCGAGCCTGTGTGCCCGATAAGCCCCACAAATTCACCTTGAGTGATTTCGATATTCACATTTTCAAGAGCAACGCTTTCAAAGGGGGTTCCCCGACTGTAGATGTAAGTCAGCGCTTCTGTCTTTAAGCTTGGCATATTAGTTTCCTTTTACAGTGAAAATTGCTTGAGCTTTTACTTGAGCTTTTATTTTAGGGCGGCGGCGATTGCCGCGGCGCATTCATCAATTGTGAGGGCGTCCGTTGGCAGCTCCATGCCGCCAAGGCGAAGCTGATAGAGCAGCTCCGTTGTGTCGGGAACTGTCAAGCCCTCTGCCTTAAGCCCCTCCACCTCCGCGAAAATTTCTCTGGGAGGCCCTGAGCTGATGATTTTTCCTCGGGACATGATGAAAACCTTGTCCGCGTCGATGGCTTCGTTCATGTGGTGGGTGATGAGAACAACTGTGATGCCGTTTTCACGGCAAAGCCGCTTCACGGTGTCCATGACCTCCTGCCGACCCGCCGGGTCAAGCATGGCGGTGGGCTCGTCCAAAACGATGCAACGGGGGCGCATTGCGATAACTCCCGCAATTGCTACCCGCTGTTTTTGTCCGCCGGAGAGCAGATGTGGCGAGTGAAGGCGATATTCGTACATGCCCACCTGCTTTAGGGCTTCGTCCACCCGATGGCGGATTTCCAGCGGGGGCAAGCCCAAATTTTCCGGTGCGAAGGCAACGTCCTCCTCCACAACAGAGGCGACGATTTGGTTGTCCGGGTTTTGAAAAACCATGCCCACACTGCGGCGGATTTCCAAAAGCTTTTCTTCGTCGTGGGTGTTCATGCCGTCAACAATAACGCTGCCCTCGTTGGGAATGAGAATTCCGTTCAGCATTTTTGCAAGGGTGGATTTTCCTGAGCCGTTGTGACCCAAAATGACCACAAAGCTGCCCGCCTGAATTTCAAGGCTAAGCCCATCCAGCGCGGGGGCAAGATTTTCCTCACCCTCGTAGTGGAAGCTGAGGTTTTTGACTTTTATGATAGGCTCCATAATCAATCCCTTGCCGCTTCCCAGCGGCAGGAAGCGCCGCAGGGCAGGCATAAGCCGCTTTCGGAAGCCCGAAGCCCCAGCTCCTGACTTTCGCTTCTTCCGCCGAATTTTCTTGTGAAAACGCTCTCGGAGATGTAGGTTAAAACAGAGGGAGAAAGCCCGGTGGTGTAGGAATTTATGATGACGAAGGCGGCATTGTCGGAGAGCACTTGGGCGCAGAGGGAAACAAAGTCCCAAAGGTTGTCCTCCAGCTTCCAAATTTCGCCGCCGGGGCCTCTGCCATAGGAGGGCGGGTCCATGATGATGGCGTCGTAGCGCTTGCCGCGGCGGATTTCCCGCTCCACAAATTTTGCGCAGTCGTCGATAATCCAGCGGATTGGGGCGTCGTCAAGCCCGGAGGCGTGGGCGTTTTCCCGTGCCCATGAAACCATGCCCCTTGCCGCGTCAACGTGGCAGACGGAGGCGCCCGCCTTTGCGCAGGCGATGGTCGCGCCGCCGGTGTAGGCAAAAAGGTTGAGGACGCTGATGGGTCGATCCGAAGCCTTGATTTTTCGCGCCGCAAAGTCCCAGTTGGTTGCCTGCTCGGGAAAAATGCCGGTGTGTTTAAAGTTCATGGGCTTCACGTTGAAGGTAAGCTCGTCATATTTGATTTGCCAGCTCTCGGGAACATTGTTTTTTTCCCACTGACCGCCGCCCTCGTGGTTGCGGCTGTATTTTGCGGAGGGGCGCTTCCAGCCCGGGTTGCTTTGGGGTGTTTCCCATATTGCCTGAGGGTCGGGGCGGACAAGAATTTGCTTGCCCCAACGCTCCAGCTTCTGCCCGTGAGAGCAGTCAATAAGTTCGTAATCTGTCCATCTATCTGATACCCACATATGATAACCTCATTATTATACGAATAAGTGCTTATTTTCGGCAATTGTACATTTTAGTATACCACTTTCAGCCCATGGGGTC
>JAVVZC010000037.1:0-9314 GCA_036650755.1 Oscillospiraceae bacterium | reverse complement strand
AACCCCAATCCATTCCCCATCGACGATTTCCCTAATAGTAACCTCCGCAAACTCCCCCACGGCGCAGTCGCCGGAAAAGCAAACCACCCCGTCAATATCCGGTGAATCCGCCCAGCTTCTACCAAGCTGCATACCGATTTCCTCGTCATATCCCTCGCAGAGCACCCGCAGAGTTTTTCCAATAACAGTCTCGCTCCAAGCGTCCATAATCTCCGCCTGCAGCTCCATAACAATGTCACAGCGCCGCTGTGCCTCCTCCTCGTCGCACCTGTCGGTCATGGCGGCGGCAGGAGTCCCCTCCTCGGGTGAAAACACAAAAACCCCGGCGCGTTCGATTTTCGCCTCACGCAAAAACAGGCAAAGCTCCTCAAATTCCGCCTCAGTCTCCCCCGGCAAGCCCACAATAAGGCTGGTGCGAATAACAAGGTTTGGAATTCTCTCACGTAGCTTTTTGAAAAGCACACGAATGTCGTTTCCCGTGCCCCGACGATTCATCCGCTTCAGAATGCTGTCGTTGATGTGCTGGATAGGAATGTCCAAATAGGATAACACCTTATCCTGACTGGCGATTGTTTCAATAAGTTCGTCGTCAAATTGGTCGGGATAGAGGTAGTGGAGCCTAATCCAAAAATCACCCTTAATTTTGCAAAGCCGACGCAAAAGCTCCGAAAGGGAGCGCTTGCCGTACAAATCCGTGCCGTAACGGGTGATGTCCTGAGCGATAACAATAAGCTCCTTCACCCCGGTTTTCACCAGCGCGGCGGCTTCCTCAACAATGCTGTCCATGTCCCGGCTCCGATATTTTCCCCGAATAGAGGGAATAACGCAGAAGGCGCAGCAGTTGTTGCAGCCCTCGGCAATGCGAAGAAAAGCATAGGCGGGGCCGGTGGAAACGATGCGTCCCGTTTCCGTAATCGGGGCGTTAATGTCGCCAAAGAGCGCCACCGGCTTGCCCGCAAGAGCGCCCCGAACCGCCGCCACAATATCGTCATAGCTGCCCGTGCCAAGAATGGAATCAATCTCCGGCAGCTCCTTTAAAATATCGTCGCTGTAGCGCTGGCTCAAACAGCCGGTGACAATAATGCGCTTAAGGGCACCCGCCTTTTTCAGCTCGCCCATCTCGATAATAACATCAATAGCCTCGCTCTTTGCGGAGTCGATAAAGCCGCAGGTGTTGACGATAACAGCGTCCGAGTCCTCAGGCTCGGAAACAATGTCAAAGCCCGCCTCGCTCAAAAGATATAGCATCTGTTCGCTGTTCACCAAATTCTTGGGACAGCCCAGCGAAATAACAGAAACCTTGTCAGCCATAAATTTCCTCCATACGCATTCCGCGTCAAAAAATATCAGTCACAATTTTCATTATCGCTTTTAAAGCGATTTACAGCAGCTTTAATCTCCGTCCAAGAGAATCCGCGTCGAAAAAGCGAGTCCGTAGCCTTTTTCATCTCCGCCCTGTCCGGCTCCTCATTGCGCAGCTTACGGCAAAGCAAGTCATAAACCTTGTCCTCCGTTTCCGGCATTTCCTCCAAGGCGTCGTCCCAAAGCTCCTTTGGGATGCCCCGCCTGTAAAGCTCATTGCGAATGCGCCCCACGCCATAGCCCTTTGCGGCGTTGTGCCGCACAAGCATTCCGGCGTAAAGCCCGTCGTCCAAATATCGCAAATCCAAAAGCCAAGCCACGCAGGCGGCGGCGTTTTCGGGCATTTCGCCCTTTTCCACCAGCCTGTCGTAAAGCTCCTTGCAGGACATGGGACGCATTCCGATAATGCGCAGGGAGCGCTCCTTGCAGGCACTAAGCTGTGCCGCCGCAAAAAGCTCATTAAACTCCTCGTCGGACAGCTCACGCCCCGAATACAGGGACAAATCCGCAATCATGGCAGTTGTGACCATGACAGCGCTGCCGTCGGAAAGGACGGCACGATATTTCCCGCTGTTCAAAGCCTTTAGCTCGGTAATTTCCATAATAAATCCGAGACCTAACCTTCAAAATCATCCGCGGAGATATCCACGGCTTTTCCCGCCGCCTTGGCAGCAGGCTTTGGTGTCGGGTGCTTCGCCTCAGCAAGCTGACGTCTGGATTCCTCCATAATTTTTTCTTCAAGCTCATCGGCAACCTCAGGATTTTCCTTCAAATATGCCTTAACAGCCTCACGACCCTGAAGCCGCGCTTCGCCAACGGTGAACCAAGCGCCCGCCTTGTCAATAAGGTCAAGCTTAACGCCAAGGTCGCAAATTTCGCCCACCTTGGAGATGCCCTCGCCGTAAACAATGTCAAATTCCGCCTCTTTAAAGGGCGGCGCCACCTTGTTTTTGATAACCTTGGCACGGGTGCGGTTGCCCACCATTTCGGTGCCGTTTTTGATAGTCTCGATTTTGCGGATATCAATACGCACGCTGGAAAAATATTTAAGCGCACGACCGCCGGGAGTAGTCTCCGGGTTGCCGTACATGACGCCGATTTTTTCACGAAGCTGGTTGATAAAGATAACAATACAACTGGTTTTTGAAATGGTACCCGCAAGCTTACGCAACGCTTGGGACATAAGCCGTGCCACAACGCCAACGCTGGCGTCGCCCATTTCGCCCTCCAGCTCACTGCGGGGCAGTAGCGCCGCAACGCTGTCCACAACCACAACATCAATAGCGCCGGAGCGAACCAAAGCTTCGGTAATTTCCAAAGCCTGCTCTCCCGTATCGGGCTGAGAAATCAAAAGGCTGTCGATGTCAACGCCCAAGGCTCTCGCATAGGCAGGCTCCAAGGCGTGCTCAACGTCGATAAAGGCGACCTCGCCCCCCTCTTTTTGAGCGCTTGCCAAAATATGGAGAGCAAGGGTGGTTTTTCCCGAGGACTCAGGCCCAAAAATCTCGATAATGCGTCCCTTGGGAACGCCGCCGATGCCCAGCGCCAAGTTAAGGGAGAGTGAGCCTGTGGAAATCGCCTCCACATTGACGGGAAGGTCGTCGCCAAGACGCATGATTGCGCCCTTGCCGTAGTTTTTTTCGATTTGCTCCAAAGCGGTTTCAAGAGCTTTTTTCTTGTCATCAGCCCGACCGGCGGTAGAAATTGGAACCTTCTTCTTTTCTGCCATGTTGTCACACCTCATCACACAAATTACCCCAAATAGGGCTGTTTCTAAACAAAATTCGAACTATACGTTTCCAAAAACAACTCGTTCAATTTCTTGAGTGTCCCGAATTGTACCGATATTTTTAAGTCCCGCGGCTTCCATCAGCGCCGAAACCTCAGCCGCCTGATCGATGCCCACCTCGAACAAAATCAGTCCGCCCACGCGAACCACATTGAGCCATTTTTTAAGAATTTCACGGTAAAAAATCAAGCCGTCCTCGCCCCCGTCCAGCGCCTCCATGGGTTCAAAATCCCGAACGGACTTGTCCAAGGTCAGCAGGTCTGCGCTTGGAATATAGGGCGGGTTGCAAACCATAAGGTCAAAGCTGCCCAGCATCATGGGTGGCGCCGAAAGCGCGTCCAGCTCCACGCAGTTAACTCTTGGGTTCAGCCGATTTAGCATAACGTTGTGCTTTGCAACAGCAAGCGCCGCACTGCTCTTGTCCGCCAAAATAACCCGTGAGGCGGGCAGCTCCTTTGCGATGGCACAGCCCAAACAGCCGCTTCCGGCGCACAAATCCAGCACCCGAGCGTCCATTTTCCGTCCCCGCAAGGCGGTAATCGCGGTTTCCGCCAAAACCTCGCTGTCGTTTCGGGGGATAAGCACGTCCCGAGTGACGGAAATAGGGATGCCGTAAAACTCCCAATCCCCTGTCACATAGGCAACAGGCTCCCCGGAAAGCCGACGCTCCAGCATTGTTTTCACCTTTTCCTCAACAGCCTCGGAGGTGTAAAGATGCATTTCCCGCATCAGCTCATCCTTTGTTTTTCCCGCGGCGGAGGCAAGCAGAATTCGCGCTTCAAGGCTAAAGGCGGAAATCCCCTCGTCCCGAAGCCGACGCCGGGTTTCGATATAGATATCGTTATATGTTTTTGGCATGTGGCAAATAATTCCTTTCAGCTTTACAATAAAATGCGGGGTTTACCATGCGTCCAGCCCTTTTTCCTCGGGGATAACAAGGGACAGCGCTTCAATGGCGCATTCCATCATCTCATCGTCAGGCTCGGCGGTTGTCAGCCGCTGCAGTGCCTTTCCCGGCGCCGCAAGGAAGCTGGAAAGCCAGTTGTCGTGGCGACCCACCCAGCGGTTAATTTCGAAGGCAATGCCCACAACCACAGGCAAAAGCAGTAGCCGAAGTGCCATGCGAACCCAAACATTTGTCCAACTCACAACGGAGAAAACCAAAATGCTGATAATCATGACCACAAACAAAAAGCTGGTGCCACAGCGGGGGTGAAAGCGGGACTGCTTTTTAACGTTTTCAACGGTAAGGGGCAAGCCCTTTTCGTAGCAAAAAATCGTTTTGTGCTCCGCTCCGTGATAGCGGAAAACCCGCTTCAAATCCTTAGAAAAGGTGCAGGCAACCATGTAGGCAAGGAAGATGACAATTCGCAAAAGCCCCTCCACCAAATTGTGGATAAGGCTGGAGTCCGTAAGCTTCCCAACAAAGCCGGCAAGCAGGGTGGGCAGTAAAATAAAAAGCCCCACGGACAGGCAAATGCCCAAAACAACCGCCACGCCGATAACAAATTTTTCCGCCTTTTCCGAACCGAATTTCTTTTCAATCCAAAGGTCAAATTTGCTTGGCGTCTCCTGCTGCTCCTCGGGCAAAAGCTCCGCCGAGTAGGTCAGCGCCTTGACGCCGTAAATCATGGACTCCAAAAACGTAACCACGCCTCGGATAAGCGGAAAGCCCAAAATCTTGTAGCGCTCCTTGACAAAATGTGGCTCCTCAACTTTTGAAACAAGCCCCTCGTTTGTTCGCACAACAATGGATTGCTTCACGGGGCCGCGCATGAGGATGCCCTCAATCAGTGCCTGCCCGCCTATGCTTGTGCGAAAATCGCAGGCAGCATTTTTTTCTTTACTCATTCTATGTTTCCTTTCGGCTTAAGACTTATATAAATAATCCAGCGCAAAATAGCGCAATGGGATATTTTCGGATGTTAAAATGTCTCACAAGGACAATCAGTGCCGATTTATCGGCAAACGCACAACGACGCAAACTCCGCCGCCCTCCACATTTGTGATGATAAGGTCTCCGCCGTGGCGGGAGACAATCTCGTCGCAAACGGCAAGCCCGATGCCGCTGCCCCGCTCCTTTGAGCTTCCCTTGTAGAATTTCTTTTTGACAAAAGGCAGCTCCGCGGGAGGAATTCCGGGGCCAAAATCCCGAATGGTGATAACCGCATAGTCACCCTGCCGCTCGATGGAAATTCGAATTTCCTTGCCGGTCTTGCCATATTTTGAAGCGTTGTCCAAAATGTTGAGGAACACCTGACGAAGCCGCTCCGGGTCGCCGGGGATAAGTGGAATGGGCTGGGGCGCCGCGGTGTAAACAAGCTCCAACTGCTCCTGACGCAAAATTTCGCCATAGGCAAAAATGCAATCCTCCAGCTCCGCCTCCACATCCAGCGGCTCAATGTTAAGGTTAAAGCGCCCGTCGTGGATGCGAGTAAATTCCAAAAGCTCCTCCACCATTTTTGTAAGCCGTGCCGCTTCCTTGGAGATGATGGTAAGTCCCCGACGGGAATCGCCCTCAATTTCCTTGTCGTACATAAGGGTTTCGCTCCAGCCGGTGATGGCGGTAAGGGGGGTTCGCAGCTCGTGGGAAACCGAGGAGATAAATTCCGTTTGAACCTTGTCCGCTTGGCTGATTTTTGCGGACATCTCGTTAATGGCGTCCGTCAGGTCGCCAATCTCGTCGTCGTGCTTTTTTTCCGCTTGAATGCCATAGCTGCCCTCCGCAATTTGGGTGGCAAGCCCTGTCAGCGCGTGAATAGGCTCCGTAATCGTGCGGATGAAATACATGTTTGAAAACAGAACGATAATGACAATAAACAGCCCGATGCCAAAGGCAAAAATAGTGACATGCAAAATCTGCCTGTCCACCAGTTTAAGGCTGGTGACATAGCGCATAACCCCAACAATGGAGCCGTCGGAATATTGAACCGGTGCCGAAACCGACATAATTCGCTCGCCTGTGGTACTGCTTGTCCCCTGCCAGCAGGAAATTTTCCCCTGCTCCAGCGCCTCGGAAATGTCGGCGGTTTCGGGAGCGGAGCCGGCAGAAATGCCGTAGCTTGAAACCTCAACCTGACCCCGACCGTTGACGAATTGAAGCTCAATCGCGTCCTTATCCTCAAAGGATTCGGTGTAGCGGTAGGCACTGCGGTAATAATCGAGATAGGTTTTTGAAACGTAGTCGGTAAAAAACTCGGTAGCGGTCTGTGCCTGTTTTTCCAGTCCCGTGCGCACGGCAGTGTGGTAATAATTGTACATGGCAAGCGAAAAGGAAAGAATGCCCACAGCGACAATCAGCACAACAACGGTAATTCCGTTTGCCATCCATCTGCCTTTAATCCCCTTGAATTTCAATGCTTCTCTCCGCCCTCCGCTGTAAGCTTTCCTTCAGTTTGTGTTAAAATCCCCACTTGTAGCCATAGCCCCAAACCGTGGTGATAAAGCTTGGAATTGTGGCGTCGTCCTCAATTTTGATGCGAAGCCTGCGGATGTTAACGTCCACAATTTTCAGCTCACCAAAATAATCACGACCCCAAACGTCGTTCAAAATCTCCTCCCGAGACAGTGCTTTTCCCGGGTTGTCCATAAACATTTTCATGATGGAATATTCGATTTGTGTAAGGCGAATGCGCTCGCCGTTTTTTTCAAGTGTGCGATTGCGGGTGTTCAAACGGAAGGGCCCGCCGGAAATCTCGCCGCTTGCCGCCTCGTCCTCCGCGTCGCCGCCGGTGCGGCGATAGAGGGCGTCAATCCGTGCCGTAAGCTCCGCCGGTGAAAAGGGCTTGGTCACGTAGTCGTCAGCGCCGGTCATAAGCCCCGTAACCTTGTCCATCTCCTGACTTTTCGCGGTTAGCATGATGATGCCGATTTTCGAACCGCTGGCGCGGATTCGTCGGCAAACCTCAAAGCCGTCGATGTCGGGAAGCATAACATCCAAAAGCGCAACCCGAATGTCAGGGTTGTTTTTAAGCACCTCAAGCGCCTGCTCACCTGTTTCCGCCTCAAGCGGATCATAGCCGGAACGCTTTAAATTTATGACAACAAAGCTGCGAATGCTGGACTCATCTTCCAAAACCAGAACTTTTTTCATTCCAGACCTGCCCCTTTAAAATAATATTGTAAAAAAATCAAAGTGCGCCGGTAATCCACTCGGAAACGATAAGGTGGAAGCGCCCGGTAACTTCTTGGCATTGCTCCTTGTCGGGAGCAAGGTTTCCCTCCGTGTTCAGCCGCGCGGCATAGATAACAGTCTCGCTGCCAAGCAAAACGAAGCGATTTTCAAGCTTTGCCCTGTCCCTCCGATTTTCGTCGGAAAGTGTGAAAATAGTGAGTAAATCGGTGCTTTTCCCGGTATTGCTGTCCGTGGCGGAGAAAATAACACTGCGCTCACCCGGGGAGCTGCTGTCCCGTCGGATGGAAATTCCCTGCCGCCATTCCGTGGGCAGGGTGTAGTACCAGCCGTCGCTAAAGTTGTGGAAGGTGGAACAGCGAAGCACCCGCTCGCCCTTAAGGTCAAAATTGTACCAGTCGAAAACGAAATACTCGGAGGAGCCTTGGTTCTTTGTCAAAAGCTTTTCGGCAAAGGGCAAATCCATAATTCCGTCCCCGTCAATGTCGGTGCAGTAGATGGGAAATTCCCGCTTTGTAAGGCTGTCGCCTGTTGCGGGGTCAAGGCTGATATTTTTGATTTCACCGTCAACCCGGGCAAAAATGTCTGTTAAAAACGCTTCGCCCTCAAGGGCTTCAAGCTGACCCTCCACAAAAACCGCAGGCTGGTTCACGCCGATGCTTCCAACGCGGAAGCGCTCCGCCGTTGTGAGTGAAACCGAGGTTTTCGCGCTGCTGACCGTGACCTCGCCGTCCGGGTCAAGGGTGTAAACGGAAACAGAACCCAGTCCGGGTTCAAAATTAAGCGCCACAACGTCGGAAATGCCGTTCATGTCCATGTCGCAGATTTGAAAATCGGTGCAGCTGGCGGAAAGCACCGCGGCGCTCTCCCAATCGAGTATTGAATATGCCTTTAGAAGTCTCAGCTCCGTGGAGGTTTTCCAAGAGGTCAAAATCTCCGAAACGCCGTCCCCGTTAAGGTCGGCATATTCCACCCGCCCGATGGCGGAGCCGTCACCCGTAATGCTTGCGGCAAGCTGGTAATTGTTTGAAACAAAGCGATAAATGCAGATAATCGGGGTTAAATCCCGATCCCGCAAAAAGGCAAGAGCCTCCCCCGTGCCGTCCCCGTCCAAGTCAACAATCTGAACGCTTTGCCGCCGAGAACCGGCAGTGGGCGCCGAATATTCACAGCCGGCGGCAAGCTCATCATTGATAAGCTCCTGAAGCTTAAGGTATTCCTTTTGGGGTTGGGGCAAGCTGTAAAGCTCGTCAATATCCGCGCCGTAACAGCCGGAAAAGCAGAGCAAAATAAGGAGCGTCAAGGCAAAAATCCAAGCTTTTTTTCTCACCAAGCAATACCTCCCCATTTACAACAATTTATCCTAGCTAGTATAACACATCCCCTCGAAAATTGGTAGTGCAAGTTCACAACATATTGTGATATACTTTGTGAAGAACAAAGCTTATAATAATTTATATTCCAAAATATAATGCCGTGAACAAACATTACACACGCCAAAAGGAGGTGCCCCAAAAAATGCGCATATACTACGCCGACATCCGCGGTCTGGACGAGGGCTCCGCGCTTTACCCGCCCCTAAGCGAAGGCCCCGGCTCCGCCTTTGGCACCTCTCTCCTTGCCGCCGCCTACAAAAACTACGTTGGCGGCAAGCTCCCAAGTCTGCTAAAAACCGCTCTTGGCCGCCCCTTTTTCCCAAAGGAGCCGGAGCTTTCCTTCTCCATAAGCCACAGCAAAACCCACGTCCTTGTGGCGCTTTCCACCTCCCCCTTGGGAGCCGACACCGAAGCCCACCGTGAGATTAACCCCGACCTCATCTCCCGCCTTGCAAGCCCAAAGGAGCTGGAAGGTCTGTCCTTTTTCGATATTTGGGTGCTCCGTGAAAGCCTCTACAAGCTGACAAACGAGGGCGACCTGCGCAGCCTGCGCTTCTACGCCCAAAACGGCAAAATCACCCCGCCCATCCCCGGCGTCCATTGCCGACTGTATCCCGACATAGAAAACAGCTCCACCGCCGTCTGCTCCTACACC
>JAVVZC010000036.1:0-9521 GCA_036650755.1 Oscillospiraceae bacterium | reverse complement strand
CTTTCCCGCACCTTGGAGCTGCTTTCAAAAATGGGAAATCCCCAAAAAAAGCTCTCCTTTGTCCATCTTTCCGGCACCAACGGAAAGGGCTCCACCTCGGCGATGCTTGCCTCCGTTTTCCAAAGCGCGGGGCTCAAAACCGGGCTTTACACCTCCCCCTATCTCCACTTTTTCAACGAGCGGATGCAAATTAACGGCGTGCCCATCCCCGACACGGAGCTTGCCGAAATAACCTCCTTTTGCGCGCCCTTGGCGCTTTCCATGACTGACCGCCCCACCGAGTTTGAGCTTGTCACCGCCATCGCCTTCCAGTTTTTCGCAAGGCAAAATTGCGATATCGTGGTGCTGGAAACCGGCATGGGCGGGCGGCTGGACTCCACAAACGTAATCGACGCCCCCCTCTGCTCCGTTATAACCAATATCGGGCTTGACCACACACGGGAGCTTGGCGACACCCTTGAAAAAATCGCCGCGGAAAAAGCGGGCATCATCAAAAAAGACTGCCCCACGGTGATTTATCAGCTTCCCGAAAGCGTTTCCGCTGTAATCTCACAGCGCTGCCTTGAAATGTCCTCCGCCCTCCATATTGCCGATTTTTCAAAGCTTTTGCCCCTTTCCGACAGCCGAAGCGGGCAGGTTTTTTCCTATAAAGACTTCAATAATCTTAAAACGCCCCTTTTGGGCGCTCATCAACTTAAAAATGCCGCCGTGGCACTGGAAACCATTTCGGTTTTGCGTGAAGCCGGCATAAAAATCTCCGACGCCGCCCTTGTTGAGGGGCTTTCAAAAACCCTCTGGCCCGCCCGCTTCGAAATAATCTCCGAAAACCCCTTTTTCGTGGTGGACGGCGGGCACAATCCCCAGTGCGCGGAAACCGTTGCGGACAACCTCCGCCGCTATTTCCCAAAAATGAAAACCGTCATTTTATTCGGCGTCCTCGCCGACAAGGACTATATGGGGCTTGCAAAAATTCTTTTCCCGGTGGCGGACGCCTTTGTGACCATCACCCCACAAAACCCCCGCGCCCTTGAAGCAACAGCCCTTGCAAAGGAACTCGCCCCCTTGGGAAAACCGGTTTTTCCCGCGGACAGCATTTCCGGGGGCATCGAAAAAGCTCTCGCTTTGGCGGGAAGCGGCGGCGTTATCTGCTCCGTGGGCTCACTTTACACCGCGGGCGCGGTTAGGCAATATTTCGGCAAATAACCCGGCAAAATAACAAACAAAGCAGGTGATAATCGGCGCTTTAAGCAAATATTTCAGTTGGTCAGAGTAGGATTTGGCGCGTTAAGTGCAGGCGGATGGGAAGTTGTCGCCTGACGAAAGAATTTTTGGCAGCAGCCCCGCAAAGCGGGACGCCGAAAGCTCTGCGGTGCCTTGTCCGCATCCGCTGCCGCATTGGAGCGCTGCTCCTTTTGTGGCATGCCACGAAAGGAAACCTTAAAAAAATGAATAAACGTCTACAAACTCTTTGCCGCGTGGCAATTCTTGTGGCTTTGGAAATCATCCTCAGCCGCTTTCTCTCCATCAACACCCCCGAGCTGAAAATCGGCTTCGGCTTTGTGCCTCTGGCGCTTTGCGGAATTATGTTCGGCCCCGCTTGGGCGCTTGCCGCCGGCGCAATCGCGGACTTTTTGGGCGCTGTTTTGCTGCCCATCAGCCCCTATTTTCCCGGCTTCACCCTGACTGCCGCCCTGACGGGGCTTTGCTTCGGGCTTTTTCTCCACCCAAAAAAAGCAAGATTTTTCCCAAATGTGCTGCTTTGCGCCCTTTTTAACTGCCTTGTCTTAAGCTTTGGGCTCAACACCTTTTGGATAAGCCTAATTTCCGGCACACCCTTTGTTGTGCTTGCCGCCACCCGACTTGTGCAGCTTTGCCTGCTCCTTGCCTGCCAGCTTATTCTGCTGCCCCTGCTCCTAAAGCTTGCCAAGCTGCCCCAATTGTCCTTCCGCTTTGAAAGGAATTGAAAAAAATGAGAATTATGGCAATCGACTTTGGTGACGCCCGCATTGGGCTTGCCGTTTCCGACGAAAGCGCCACCCTTTGCGGCGACGCTTGGACCCTGAACGAATGGAACATGGAGCGTGCCGCCGACACAATCACGGCGGAGGCGCAAAGCCGCGGCGTTGCCCGATTTGTGCTGGGCTACCCAAAAAACATGGACGGCAGCATCGGCGTCAGGGCGGAAAAAAGCTCCCAATTCAAGGCGCTTTTGGAGGCACGCTCACAAATTCCCGTTACACTTTGGGACGAGCGCCGCACCACCATCGCCGCCCACGAAATCCTTCACGCCAACGGAAAAAAGATGAAAAATCACCGTGCCAAGGTGGACGCCGTTGCGGCGACGCTGATACTTGAGGGCTTTCTCGGCACCCTCTAGTCTCCCGCTTGGCATTTTTCCAAAATCAAAGGGACAGTCGCCCATGACTGTCCCTTTTCTGTTTTTAAATTACATATTGGCACTTCGCCGGGAAAAACATTGGGAAATAGTATCCATTTAATATGTATACCTTGATAATAGCGCTTGACATAATATCCAATACACGTTAAAATAAACCAATAATGAGGTATATTAGGATAGGGGAAATCCTTTTGCCTTCATTTTGCATCATTCGGAGGGCGCATGCTTTGCGCCAACCGTTCAATTACCGAACAATTACCAAACAATTTTTATACGTAAACCACCTTAAATTTAATTAGAAATGGAGGTGTGTTACTTACTATGCCTAATACCGCATGGACAATCGGCATCATCATTGCACTGGTGCTGGCTGTTATAATCGCTTTCGTTCTCGGCGTCATTTACCGCAAGCGGGTTTCAGAGCGTGAAATCCAAAGTGCCGAGGAAGAAGCCAAAAGAATTATAAACGAGTCCATCAAAACCGCTGAAAATAAGCGCAGAGAGACTCTTTTAGAGGCAAAGGAAGAAATACACAAAAGCCGCGCGGAATACGAACGCGAGGTTAAAGAACGTCGCGCCGAGCTTCAAAAGCAGGAGCGCCGACTACAGCAAAAAGAAGAAACCATCGACAAAAAGTCCGAAACCATCGAAAAAAAGACCGAAGCCCTCAACCGCAAATTCACCGAGGCGGAGGCAATGCAGGAGGAAATCTCCCTTATCAAGCGCAGCCAACTGGAAATGCTGGAAAAAATCTCCGGCTACACAGTTGAGGAAGCCAAGGAACACATCATCAGCAGTCTGGAAACCGAAGTAACCCACGAAATGGCTCTTAAAGTCAAGGAAGTGGAAGCAAAATACAAGGACGAAGCGGAAACCCGTGCTAGGGAAATCATCACTCTCGCAATTCAGCGCTGTGCCGCAGACCACGCCTCCGAGGTCACTGTTTCCGTCGTTCCTCTCCCCAACGACGAAATGAAGGGCCGCATCATCGGGCGTGAGGGTCGCAACATCCGTGCCATCGAAACCCTTACCGGCGTTGACCTCATCATCGACGACACCCCGGAAGCCATCACCCTCTCCAGCTTTGACCCCGTCCGCCGTGAGGTTGCAAGGCTCTCCCTTGAAAAACTCATCCAAGACGGCCGTATCCACCCCGCCAGAATTGAAGAAATGGTCGCAAAATCCCAAAAAGAAGTCAACGCCACCATCAAGGCGGAGGGCGAGCGTGCCATCTTCGAAACCAATGTCCACGGACTTCACCCCGACATCGTCAAGCTTTTGGGCCGCATGAAATACCGCACCAGCTACGGTCAAAACGTTTTGAGCCACTCCATCGAAGTTTCCCACATTGCGGGGCTGCTTGCCTCCGAGCTTGGCGTTAACGTCCAGCTTGCAAAGCGCGCGGGTCTGCTCCACGACATCGGCAAGGCAATCGACCACGAGGTCGAGGGCAGCCACGTCACCATCGGCGTTGACCTCGCCCGCAAATACAAGGAAAGCGAAGAAGTCATCCACGCCATCGAAGCCCACCACGGCGATGTTGAGCCCCACACAATCGTTGCCTGCCTTGTTCAGGCGGCGGACACAATCTCCGCGGCACGCCCCGGCGCCCGCCGTGAAAACATCGAAAACTACGTCAAGCGTCTCGAAAAGCTTGAGGAAGTCTCAAAAAGCTTTGGCGGCGTTGAAAGCTGCTTTGCCATCCAAGCGGGTCGTGAAATCCGCATCATGGTAAAGCCCGAGGACGTTTCCGAGGACGAAATGATTCTTCTCGCCCGAGACATCGCAAAGAAAATCGAGAGCGAGCTTACCTACCCCGGTCAAATCAAGGTTCACCTGCTCCGTGAAACAAAAGCGGTGGAATACGCAAAATAATCTCCGCTTCCACAATAAAAATCAAGCAGCCCGCCCCGAGTCACAGTATTCGGAGCGGGCTGTTTGCTTTTGGGAGGCAAACGTGCTTTTGTTACGAATTTGCCCTGATTTTGCCACTTAAGCTATTGCATTTTATTCAAAAAACAGATATACTTTAGAACGATCAAGGTGCCGTACTATAAAGTCCCCACCATAGTCTGTGCTGACACATGAGTCTGGGTCATAGCCAAGTGTGGGTTCCTTACAGCGTGGCAACAAGTATCTTTATTTTTTTTAAGGAGAACAAGAAAGCCATGAGAATTCTAAAAAAACCCATCGCACTCGCCCTTGCCGTCCTAACAATGGCAACGGCGTTTACTGCTTGCTCCGGCAAGCCCGCTCCAAAGCCCACAGACTCAAACAAGCCCACCGACGTCGTCTCCACCGAGCCCGCAATGGGCGGCGACCTTAAGGTCGGCATCGCAACAGACCTTGACAGCACTCTCGACCCCCACAAAATCGTCTCCGCAGCCACAAGAGAACTTTTCTTCAACGTCTACGAAGGTCTTGTCAAGCCCGACACAAAGGGCAACATGACCCCCGCCGTCGCCTCAAAGTTCGAAATCTCCCCCACGGGCGATGTTTTCACCTTCACCCTTCGTGACGGCGTCAAGTTCCACAACGGAAACCCGGTCACCGTTGCCGACGTCTGCTACTCCATCTCCCGCGCCGCTGGGCTTGAAACCGGCAAACCCCTTATTGACAACTTCAATGAGGTCAAATCCGTTGCAAGCACCGACGACAAAACCATCGTCGTCACCCTCAAGGAGCCGAACATCGAGTTTCTTGGTCAATTCACAGCCGCAATCATCCCCGAGGGCAACGATCCCTCCGCCGAAGCCGTCGGCACCGGACCCTTCAAGCTTGTCTCTCACTCACCGCAGGAGAGCATCGTTATCGGAAAATTTGCAGATTACTGGGGCACGCCCGCATATGTGGACACGGTCACCTACAAAATAATCCCCAGCGCGGAAACCCTTCTCATGTCGCTTAAAAGCGGTGCCCTTGACCTTGTCGCCCACCTGACAAGCTCTCAGGCAAAGGAGCTGGGCGCGGACTTCACAGTGCTTGAGGGCACCATGAACCTTGTCCAAGCCGTCTACCTCAACAACGCGGAAAAGCCCTTTGACGACATCAAGGTTCGTCAGGCGCTCTCCTATGCCATCGACCGCAACAGCGTTATGGCATTCCTTGCCGACGGCAAGGGCGCGGGCTTGGGCAGCAGCATGTACCCCTCCTTCGCAAAATACTTTAACCCCAAGCTCACCGACTACTACTCCTTCGACCCCGAAAAGGCAAAAACCCTTCTCGCCGAGGCGGGCTATCCCGAGGGCTTCGAAATGACCATCACCGTCCCCTCAAACTTCCAGCCCCACATTGACACCGCGGAAATAATCGCGGAGCAGCTCAAAGCAATCGGCGTAAGCGCAAAGGTTGAGCTTGTGGATTGGGACAGCTGGCTCACAAACGTCTACACAGGACGCAAATACCAAAGCACCATCGTGGGCGTTGACGCGGCTAACCTTACCGCCCGTGCCATGCTGGAGCGCTTCACCTCCGACGCCGGCAACAACTTCGTCAACTTCAAAAACACCGAATACGACGAAACCTTCAAAAAAGCCATTGCGGCAACGGACGACGCCGCCCAAACCAAGCTCTATGGCAGAATGCAGGAAATTCTCACCGAGGACGCCGCAAACCTTTACATCCAAGACCTTTGCGACCTTGTCGCCATGGGCAAAAACGTCGGGGGCTATGAGTTCTATCCCCTTTACGTAATGGACATGTCCAAGGTCTACTTCACAAAATAATCGGAGCCTTCGCTCCCATATACATCCAAAACAAAGCAAGGGCGCCGTTTGGCGCCCTTGCGACAAGCCTCAATCCATCCCCTGCAAATGATTACTTCGAGAGGAGACAACAATGCGCTATGTGCTGAAAAGACTGGGCTTATTTATCCTCACCCTTCTTATTATCTCCTTTGTTGTGTTTTTTGCCTTCCAAATAATCCCCGGCGACCCCACCGCCCGCATGCTGGGCACTCAGGCAACGCCCGAAAAAATTGCCGCCCTCCGTGAGGAGCTGGGGCTTAACGCCCCCGCAATCCTCCGTTATTTCCGCTGGCTGGGCGACTTTATCACCGGAGACTTCGGCATGTCCTTCAGCTTCAACATGCCTGTTTCACAGCTTCTCTCCGGCAAGCTTTTCATCACAAGCGCCCTCACACTTTTGTCCTTCATCATGGTTGTGGTGGTTTCCATCCCCTTGGGAATTCTCCTCGCCCGCTTTGCAAACAGCATCCCCGACCGTATTTTTATGGTCATAAATCAGATTATAATGTCAATTCCACCGTTTTTCGTGGGAATTGTGTTCACATATGTTTTCGGCTTGGTCCTAAAAATGTTCACCCCCGGTGATTTTATCCAGCACTCCGAAAACGCCGCGGGCTTTTGGGGCTATCTTTTCTTCCCCGCCATCGCCATCGCCCTTCCAAAGTGCGCCATGGTGGTTAAGCTTTTGCGCAGCAGCATGGTTCGTGAAATGTCCGAGGACTACGTCCGCACAGCCTACAGCCGGGGCAACAGCCGCTGGCGGGTTTTGCGCACACACGTCATGCGAAACGCCATCATCCCCGTTATCACCTTTCTCGCCTTCACCCTTGTGGATATCATCGCGGGCAGCATCATCATTGAACAGGTTTTCGCAATCCCGGGTGTTGGCCGCCTTCTCCTAAGCTCCATTTTGGGCAGGGATTTGCCCGTTGTCCAAACCATCATCATGATAATCGCAACCGTTGTAATCTCCGTGAACTACTTGGCGGACATCTCCTACAAATACATTGACCCCCGCATCAGATTTCGTTAAAGCCCGTCGGCTCTTGCTTTGTTAATGAGTTTCCAAACCCGGGTTTTAGGTGAAGGAGGCGTCTCCGTGAAAAAGAGAATTAACTACAACTTAATATTCGGCTGCGCCCTCACTGCAATAACGGTTTCCATTATTGTCTTGGGTTTCTTTTACACGCCCTTTGACCCGGACGCAATGTCCGCCGGCGATATCAGCACCCCCCCGGATTGGACTCATCTTTTCGGCACCGACAACTTTGGGCGGGACATCCTTAGCCGTGTGATGCAGGGCGCGGGCACCACCCTTTCCATCGCCTTTCTCGCCGTCACAATCGGTGCCTCGGCAGGCACCCTTATCGGCGGCTTAACCGGCTATTTCGGCGGCATGGCAGACGAAATTATGATGCGTGTCAACGACGCCGTCACAGCCTTTCCCAGCATTTTGCTGGCGCTTGTGGTGGTCAGCATCACAGGGCCGGGCAAGTCAAATATCGTGGTTGTTTTGGGAATACTTTTCATACCCAGCTTTGCCCGAGTGGTCAGGGGCGAATTTGCAAAGCAGCGCCACCGTGACTACGTAAAAAACGCAAAGCTTATGGGCGTCTCAAACCTGCGCATAATGTTTGTCCACATCCTTCCAAACATCGCCCCAATTCTTCTCAGCTCCATCGCAATCGGCTTCAACAACGCCGTTCTTGCGGAGGCAAGCATGAGCTACCTTGGCGTTGGCGTCAGCCCCACGGAAAGCAGCTTGGGGCGCATGCTCCACGACTCTCAAGCCTATCTTGTTTCCTCCCCCTGGCAGGCGCTTTCTGCGGGAATTTGCATCTCAATTCTAATTCTTGGATTTGCCCTGATTTCCGAGGGCTTGGGTTATCGGCCAAGCTGGCAAACCATAGCGAAACGGAGGCGTAAAGCAAATGCTTGACATAAAAAACCTTACAGTTGTTTTCAATGACGGACGTGAAGGCATGGCGGTTTCCGGCATCGACCTGCACATGGAGGCGGGCGACACCTTGGGTCTTGTGGGCGAGTCCGGCTCCGGAAAAACCGTCACGGCGCTAACCGTTGCGGGGCTAATCGAACACGAGCAGGCAACCATCAGCGGCGAGGTGGTTTTTGAAGGTCGTGACCTTCTCAAATGCACAGTTGACGAAATGCGTCTGCTTCAGGGCAAGGACATCGGCGTGATTTTTCAGGAGCCCATGACAAGCCTTGACCCACTCATGAAAATCGGTCGCCAAATCGAAGAAACCGTCAAGCTCCACTGCAAATTTACCTCCGAGGAACGGCGAAAAATGGCGCTTGAGGTCATGCGGCTTGTGGGGCTTCCCGAGCCAAAAACCACCTACGGCAAATATCCACATCAGCTCTCCGGCGGTCAGCGCCAGCGCGCAATGATTGCCGCCGCCTTCATCACCCACCCAAAGCTTCTGATTTTGGACGAGCCCACCACCGCCCTTGACGTAACTGTTCAAGCTCAAATTATCGAGCTTCTAAAGCGGCTGAACGAAAAATGCGGCGTCAGCCTGCTCTTTATTTCCCACGACCTTCGGGTTGTTCGCAGAGTTTGCAAAAAAGTCGCCGTCATGTATCACGGCAAAATCGTGGAGGCGGGCGACACCGAGGAAATTTTCAAAAACCCCTGCCACGAATACACAAAGCAGTTGGTCGCTGCAGTTTCCCTAAGGAGAAAAACCAATGTCTGACGCCGTTTTGGAGGTCAATAACCTTAACGCCTTCTATACAAACCACGGGTTTCTTGGCAAAAAAGAGCGCAAACAGGTGCTTTTTGACGTGAATTTCAACATCAGTCACGGCGAAATTTTAGGGCTGGTGGGCGAGTCCGGCTGCGGAAAATCCACCCTCTCAAAAACAATTTTGGGGCTTCACACCGACTTTGACGGCGAAATAATCCACAGCACCAACCGTCCGCAAATGGTTTTTCAAGACCCCTACGGCTCCCTTAACCCCGCAAAAACCGTGGAATGGATTGTTGAGGAGCCCCTCCGCGCCTACGGCAAATATTCCAAAGATGAGCGCCACGAGCGGGTTATGGACATGCTCCGCCGTGTGGGGCTGGGTCACGAATATGCCGACCGCAAGCCGCGGGAGCTTTCCGGCGGTCAGCGTCAGCGGGTGGGAATTGCGGTTGCCATCATCCAGCGCCCAAAATTCATAATCGCGGACGAGCCTGTTTCCGCCCTTGACGTCACCATCCAAGCCCAAATTTTAGAGCTTTTGCTTGAACTGCGTGCCGAAATGGACCTGTCCTACCTTTTCATCTCCCACGACCTGAACGTAATTCGCCAAATCAGCGACCGAGTTTTGGTCATGACCGAGGGAAAAATCGTGGAGCAGGGCAC